>CALEIM010000151.1 GCA_937876395.1 uncultured Wenzhouxiangella sp.
GTGGGTGACGCCCTGGCCGACTTCATCGACGATGGCGGTTCAGCCGTGGTGTTCAACTACGCCTACGATGATCCTGCGCTTGGCTGGCAGCTCAACGGTCGCTTCATGGACGAAGACTATGGTCCGTTCCAGTCGGCGATTGGCGAAACCCAGATGGCCCTGAGCATGGTTCCGGTAGAGCCCGACCATCCGGTGCTCGCTGACGTCAGTGCTGGAGACACTTCCGGACTGGTCACCAACAATCCGGTCCAGCCGGATGCCACGCTGATTGCCGAATGGTCAAATGGCTGGCCGTTGATTGCTGCCAACGACAATGTAGTTGCGATCAACATCCTCTACAGCGCGGAAGGCGCGCCTGGCTTCTGGACCGGTGACTTTGACCTGATCGCCTTCAACGCCGTGCAGTTCGTTGCCAGCGGCGCGGAGCCGGCCGAATGGCTGAGCTTCAGCCCCGACAGCGGTACCGTTCCCGCCGGCGGCAGCACCAGCGTCAACGTGCTGTTTGACGCTGCCGGTCTGCCTGAAGGCATCTACACCGCCGATATTCTGGTGGACGTGGATGAGGGCGGCGAGTACAGCCAGAGCCTGGTCATTCCGACGGTGATGGAAGTGCTGCCGCTTGATCCGGCCGAACTGGTCGTTGACCCGACCGCGCTGGACTTCGGTGACGTGCTGCTGGGTGAAGATGCCAGCCTGAGCTTCAGCGTCTCCAACGCGGCTGCCGCCGGTTCTGCGGCCCTGGTCCTGACCAGTCTGGATCTGGGTGGCGATGCAGAGTTCAGCATCAGCGGCGGTGACTGTGCGCTGGGTACGGCGATTGAGCCGGGTGAAAGCTGCCTGGTTGAAGTCAACTTCGTCCCGAGTGCCCAGGCGGCCTTCAGCGGTCAGGTAACGGTGGCGACCAATGACGATCAGGCCACGGTTGATCTCAGCGGTGTAGGTACCGTGCTCGATCCGGGCAGCCTGGCGCTGGATCCGGCCGAGCTTCAGTTCGGTACCGTGGGCGTCGGTGATTCCAGCAGCATGGAAATCACTCTGAGCAACGACGCACCGGCCGGTCATGCCTCGGTTCTGTTGGACGAAGTCGCCATCGCTCCGATCGACGGCCCGTTTGCCCTCACCGGCGGCGGTAGCTGTGAAGTTGGAGTAAGCGAGCTTGAGCCGGGCGAGAGCTGCACCATCGAGGTGACCTTCACCCCGACCGCACCGGTCGACAGCGGCGCTACGCTGATCGTTGATGGTTCAGCGGGTGAGTTTGCTTCGGCCAGCCTGCTCGGCACCGGCAGCGACGAGCCGCCGGCAGACGAGATCTTCTCCGACCGCTTCGAGGGCTGATACAGGCCTGACTTTCAAGCAAAACAGCATGGGGGCGTCCACCGGACGCCCCTTTTTTTCACTTGGAATTGAGCACCATCACCTGTCCGTCCGTCGGCCACGTCGGGCCGACGGACCATGCCAATCGCCACCCGGCCGATGGTGTGTTCCACTCCGTACACACGTTTACAATGCGAATCGATATCGAACACCACATTGACTGACCCAGCCATCAAGAGAACCTGCCCAATGAATTATTTACGTCTCATAGCCGCGCTGCTTCTGGCGACTGGCATATCCAGCCTTTTTTTCAGTCCATCAGCCGTTGCCGATGACCCGGTCTGGGTTCGCATTCAGCACAGCGCGGATGACACCCGCCTCCAGGGTCTGGAGACCTGGGGGCTCAGCGATTACGGTAGCTATCAGTGGGGTCAAGTCCCTGCCGCCGCGCTGACTGATTTCGAAGCTCACGGAGTGAGAGTCACCCGCCTGGAGTCACCGTTCGAGCTGCGCCTGGGTGAATATCGCTTTGACCCGCTGGACGAGGCCCCGCAAACCAGCGGACGGGCGGCCCACAGCGGTGCCGATTTCCGTCTGGTCCAGTTTCAGGGCCCGATTCGTGCCACTTGGCTTGATGGCCTGCGTGATCAGGGCGTTGAGCTGGTCCAGTACATCCACCCCTACAGTTATCTGGTCTGGGCTGATCAGTCCCAGTTGAACAGCGCCAGAAACGCCAATGGCGTGCGCTGGACTGGCGAGTTCTTGCCCGA
>CALEIM010000152.1 GCA_937876395.1 uncultured Wenzhouxiangella sp.
GATTTCAGGGAACTTTGAAGCATCTTCCGCGCAGCGGACATTGGCGACGATGGCCAACAACTTGCTTTTCGTGTTCGACAAATCCAGTTTGGAAAAAACCTCGGCGGAATCCGCCATCTGCGGAATGGCTTTTGGCGAAACAAAACTCCCCGTGTCAATCGTATCGAACCCACAGCGCAGCAAGGACTGGATATATTGGACTTTCTTTGCCGTGGGAATAAAAACCTTCATCCCCTGCATGGCGTCGCGGGGACATTCGATGAGTTTTATTTTATCGTTGATTTTCAAGATTATTTGGTGATTTGGTGATCTGTGATTTGGTGATCGCCCATCAACCTTTCAATTTGTTTTTAAATGCGGACATGACTTTTAATATTTCCTCAGCTTCATTTATAATTGGTTGCGTTTTTTCTTCCAAAAGAAAACCAGCTTCAAGCATCATTTCCAACCAAAACATCGTTTCATCCGCTTCTTCCACAACGATACAAAGTTTTGAATAGCGCTCCCTTTCTGATCTTGCCCTGCAAACAGCCCTGTAATTGGCTCCAACAGAAGTTCCTGAACGCAGCACCTGCTTGCCCAAAACTTGCGCCTCAGTGGTTTTTGGCAAGGCTGTGTACATGCGAATGATGCACAGCGCAAAAATTTTCGTCTGCTCCTGAAGCTGGCAGCTTTTTTCCTTCATCCTTTTTCCTTCTTCCTTGCCAATTAAGCCACCAACTCCCAATTCAACTCCCCAATTACCTCATCCATCCGATCCCCAAACAACTGATACATTCGCCCCATACCCCCCTGGGCATCAAAGGGCGCCGTCTCCAGATCGTCATGCTCGATGTGGAAAGGACTGATGATGTGGTCGCGAATCATCCGCAGCCAAGCCATCTGCGCCTCGTTGAATTTCTCCCCCGCGCCGCTGTGATGTTGCATGATCCAGTGCTGGAAGTTGCGGCGCACGGTGGTGGCGTAGGTGGAGAGGGTCGGGTCCAGCCCGCAGACCCGGCGAATCAGCGCCACCAGGGCGGTCAACTCGCTGATGGGATTATCCCCCTTATAGTCATCCAGATGCGCGTAAGCCTGCCAGACCCGCAGGGGGGCAAGCTTGGGGCGGTCCTGCTTGAGCTTTTCCAACAGGGCTTTGACTTGCGGGTAGGTTACTTCGGCGCGCCGGGCCGGGGTTTTGAAATAGATGGTGAGGGCATCAATTTCATCGGCGTGCTCGTGTAGGTAGTCGGCGAATTCCTGGGTGAGTGCCTTGGCGTTTTCGGTAGTTTCGCCATCCCATTCGGATTTGAGTACGGTATCCAAATCGTCGTGGACGATGGTTTGTTCTTTATCGCGGCGAATGGAATCGATCAGCTCGATCAGCTCGCCGTTGAATACGTTGGCCACCTGGCTGACCAGCTGTTGCTGGGCCTTGTTGCGTGCCTCATCGCCGGGATCAGTACCCGCGGGCTGCCCCACGATTTCCAGTGCTTTCTGGTCTACCCGGTCGCCGTCGATGGCATTGAAAAGTTCGCTCACAATCGTCAGCAATGGCGTGCCGCCGGCTTTTTCGGCGATGCGGGCACGTTCCTTGTCATCCAGTTGATTGTCGAGCCGGGCCAGACGGCCTGCCAGTGACGAGACGGTATCGCTGTCGCTTGCGCCCATCATGACCCCCATGGCCAGGTCTTTCAGCGGCACGCCGGGTTTGGTGATAAGCGGTTGGCTGGCGGTTTTGACGGACTTGGTCACACCGACGGCATCGACAATCACGTAGTGGGTTTTGGCGCTCTGGGCCGATGGGGTGACTTTTTGCAGGCTGTCTTTGTCCAGTGTGCGGGTGCCGCGGCCTTTCATTTGTTCAAAATAGTTTTTGCTCTTTACGTCGCGCATGAACAGCAGACATTCCAGTGGCCTTACATCGGTACCGGTGGCGATCATGTCGACGGTGACGGCAATGCGTGGGTAGTAATCATTGCGGAACTGGGCGAGTACGGATTTTGGGTCTTCGCCTTTTGCAATGACTTTGCCGTCGGCATCGGTTTTGTCGTGGGCGGCGCGGTAGGTGACTTTTTTGCAGAACTGGTTACTTTCGCCAAACTCTTCGCGCACGGTTTGAATGATGTCATCCGCATGGCTGTCGGTTTTGGCAAAGATCAGGGTTTTGGGCACCTCTTTTCGGCCGGGGAATATTGTGGGCAGCGCATCCCTGAAGCTGCGGATGACGGTGCGAATCTGGTCGGGATTGACGATATCGCGATCGAGCTGTTTGGCCGTGTAGGCCTGGTCTTCGTCCTGGGTTTCCCAACGCTTCTTGCGGGTGGTGCGTTCCCGGCGTTCTACCAGCTGCTTCGCTTCAACCTTGCCGCCATGCTTGGTTTTTTCGGTGTCGATGACAAAAATTTCGTTGCCGACGTTAACGCCATCGGCGACGGCTTTTTCGTGGTTGTATTCACTTACGACATTCTTGCGGAAGAAGCCGTAGGTGCGGTTATCCGGCGTGGCGGTCAAGCCGACCAGGTAGGCATCAAAGTATTCCAGTACCTGGCGCCACAGGTTGTAAATTGAGCGATGGCATTCATCAATGATGATGACATCAAAAAATTCCGGTGGGATCTTTTCGTTATATACAACGGGCAGTGGTTCTTTTGGTTTGGTGAATTGCTCAGCCGGGTTGAGTTCTTCCAGCGATTCGTCCAGCGGTTCGTCTTTCAAAATGGAGTACATGCGCTGAATGGTGCTGATGTACACCTGGGCATCGGTGGGGATGTGCTGGCTTTTCAGCCGCTGTACCGTGTAGAGCTCGCTGAATTTACGGTTGTCGTCATTAGGCAGATAGCTCATGAATTCCTGTTCGGCCTGTTCGCCCAGGTTTTTGGTATCCACAAGAAACAGAATTCGATTGGCGTTGACCGGCTCGCGTAACAGCCGATAACTGGCGGTAATGGCGGCAAAGGTCTTGCCGGAGCCCGTGGCCATCTGTATCAGCGCCCGGGGCTTGTTCTGCTTGAAGGACTCTTCAAGCTTGGTGATGGCAGTTATCTGGCAATCCCGCAGGCCGTCGGTATTCAGCTCAGGGAAATCCTGCAAGCGGCCGCGCAGGCTCTTTTTGCCGGCAAGCGCTTCCTTGAGCCATTTGGCCAGTGTTTCCGGACGGTGGAAGTTGAACACGTCGCGGGAGCGTGGCTGAGGGTCTGAGCCATCGGTAAAGCGCGTGATGACGCCGGTGCTTTCATACACAAAACGTAAGACCGGGTTGCTGTTTACCCATTTCAGGGCGGATCGTGCATACCCCTGGGATTGATCTTCAATCGTGGTGATCTTCTCGCCCCAGGATTCGGGTTTGGCTTCAATCACCCCCACAGCGTGCTTGTCGACGAACAGCACATAGTCGGCAGGTCCAAGCGCGGTTTGGTACTCCCGGATGGCAATACCGGTAGACGCCGAGAAATCGATCTTGTTCTTGTCCTGAACGGCCCATCCCGCCTGATTCAGTAACGCATCGATCTGGTCTCGGGCTTTTTGTTCCGGGTACTGATTGACCATTTCCTTTCCTTGCCGACTGCGTGGCGTCAACCGCTTGATTTTTTGTTCGTTGGTTCTCTTATCGGTTGAGGGTTGTGTTGACCGTACCCCGAAACTCGACCATGGGCAAGGACGCTGCGAGCCGGGTAAATCAGATGTTAATCAACCGTAAGCCCTATAAGATAACAGTACTTGTGCGACAGTAGCTTAGGCTGCAATGCACCAGAATTATCCAAAACCCGGAAGAGCCGGTAGCATGTTGAAGGGGAAAATGGTGGGCCCAGCTGGACTTGAACCAGCGACCATCCGATTATGAGTCGGGTGCTCTAACCAACTGAGCTATAGGCCCTTTTTTATAAACTCTTGCACTGCTGCAAGGTGTTTCTGCTGCTGCCCTTGGGCGTCTCATTCCAGCCGGAGCAATGGATTATGAGTCGGCTGCTCTGAGCAACTGAGCCAAGGGCCCCGTCGATCAATCTTTTGCGCTGTTGTCGGGCGTGCCGCTTTCTTCCGGGGCTTCGGCCAGGGGGCGTGGGGTGAGGCCCTGGGCTTCGAGCTCTTCCTTTTTGCGCTGCTGGATGTAGTCGAGGTTGTTTTTGTACATGGTGGCGACGCGCACGACGCCGCGGTCGGCCAGAAAGCCCTGGTTGCCGGCGGCAATGAAGGTGGCGTACACGCCGGAGGCGGCCATCAGGGCGGCGGAAACCAGGTTCTGGTCAAATCCGCGCTGGTTGACCATCTGGTTGGCCAGCTCGATAAATTCGTTGGTGGCCTGGTTGTGGGCGTCGACCTGTTTCTGGTTTTCGTCTGACATAGGGGCGATCAGTAATGGATTGTGTTCGAGTTGACCGGCGCGTGGCCGGGCGAGGGCAGAAGAATACCATGTTCAGACGGCGGTTCGCCGGTCAACTGCGCCGACGGCGAATGCCGAGACTGCTGACTGAAACGCTGGCTTCCTCACCGCGCTCACTGCGGATCGGCTGGCCTTCGTCGGGTGACCAGGCGCTGGCATAGAGCACTTCGCAGGTGATTCGCAGTGGCGCGTCGGCGATTGCCAGACCGCGGTCCGCAGCCTCAAATCCGGCCGGCAGGCGGTAGGCGATGCCGAGATGATCAAGATCGTCGAGCAGTTCGGCAAGACCGGCGTATTCGAGCGTCAGCCAGTCGGTATCGAGGACCGGCTCCTGAAACCCGGCGCGGGTGAGCAGGTCACCCAGCTCCTGGGCGTGGATGGTGATGCCGCAGTCGACGCGGATCCCTGCCGAGCGCAGCTCGATGAAACTGTCGGGTCCGGGCAGGGCAAACAGCAGCAGGCCGCGCGCGCGCATGATGCGACGAATGCCGCTGAGCGCGGCGTAGAGATTGGCGCTCCACTGCAGCGACAGGCAGGCATGGATCAGGTCGTGGCTGGCTTCGGCAACTGGCAGGGAATCGATGTCGGCGCGGACCAGATCAAAGCGTGGTCGCCAGCGGCCGCGGCGCTTTTGAGCGAGTTCAAGCATCCGGGCCGAATCGTCGATGGCGAGCAGCGGCTGGTCGGGGAATCGCGCCTTCAACGCCAGGGTCTGGCGACCGCTGCCGCAGCCCAGGTCGATGATCCGCTGCGGCAAAAAATTCAGCCCGTCGAGGCGCTCAAGCAGGCGCTCTCCTATGGTTGCCAACGGTTCGGTGCGTTCATCGTGACCGGCTGCGGCGCGATCAAAGCGCTGCCGGATGGTTTGCCGATCGGCCATGTCGTTCATCGGTGGTAGGCTGAGCGCTGGCGTTCAAACGAATGAGGAGCTTAAGGCCGCGTGAGGGACTTTGGAATCTCGCGCCTGCTGCTGCCGCCAGTATGCCTGATTTGCGGCGATCGCGCGCAGCCTGCAGTGGACTGCTGCCGCGGCTGCGAACAGGAGCTGGCGATCAATCCACCCGGCTGTCGCCAGTGCGCGCTGCCGCTGAGCAATCCTGCCGCACAGTGCGGTCGCTGCAGCTGCCGACCGCCGGCGTTTATGCACAGCTTTGCCGCTTTCCGCTACGACAGCGTGGTTGAATCTCTGATCCATCACTTCAAGTTTCGTCGCCATCTGGCCACCGGAAACGCGCTGGCCAGCCTGGCGGCGCGCCGTTTTGATGCGCTTTCGGTGCCGCGGCCACAGGCTTTGGTGCCGGTGCCACTGCACTGGCGGCGACGCCTGGGACGCGGCTTCAATCAGTCTGAAATGCTGGCCCGCGATTTATCCCGCGCCCTGGGCGGTATTCCGGTTGCCGATGTGCTGGTCAGGCGTCGGGCCACGCCGGCCCAACTCGGTTTGCCGGCCGCACGGCGACGCGGCAATGTGCGCGGCGCCTTCAGCGTTCGGCTGCCCGGCTGCAAGCCGAGCCACCTGACCCTGGTGGATGATGTGATGACCACCGGCGCGACTCTGGATGCCTGTGCCCAGGCTCTGCGTCGGGCCGGCGTGGCTCGGGTCGATGTGTGGGTGATTGCCCGGGCCTGATCAAACCGGCGTCTGGGCGGCAAAATGCAGCGCAACTGCGGCTCCGACCCAGATGATCAGCCCAACCCAGTGATTGCTCAGAAAGCTGCGAAAACAGGCCGCCGGGTCGCGTTCGCGGATTCGCCAAAGCTGAACCTGGAAGTGAATGAACACCAGAGCCACGGCCGTAAACCAGGCCGGTTCAGGCAGATACAGCAGACCGATCAACAGCAAAATGGCGATGACCACGCCCATCAGGGCGGCGATGATCGGCACGTCGGCGCGGCCGAAGGCGATCGCGGTGGATTTGACGCCAACCTTCAGGTCATCCTCACGGTCGGCCATGGCGTACTGGGTGTCGTAAATGACAGTCCAGATGAAGTTGGCGGCAAACAGCCACCAGACCAGCTCGGGCACGTAACCGGCCTCGGCGGCGAAAGCCATCGGAATCGCCCAGCTGAACGAAGCGGCCAGGGCGAGCTGCGGGAAATGCGTAAAACGCTTGAAAAACGGATAGCTGGCGGCCAGCAGGGCACCGCAAAATGCCATCAGCACGGTCAGCCGATTGGTCAGCAGGACCAGAATCAGGGCGGCCAGCAGCAGGGCGAAAAACACGCCCAGCGCCTGACGCGGGGTAATTTCGCCGGCAGCGATCGGTCGGTCCACGGTGCGCGCCACGTGGGGATCGAGCTTGCGGTCGGCAAAGTCGTTGATTACGCAGCCGGCCGAGCGCATGATCACCACACCGAGGGTGAAGATGACCAGATTTTTCATGCTCGGCACACCGCCGGCGGCGAACCACAGCGCCCACCAGGTCGGCCACAGCAGCAGGAAGATGCCGATCGGTCGATCGAAGCGCATCAGGCGCAGCCATTTGCCGGCCGGGCTGGAAAAGATTCTGGCGCGCAGACGAAATTCCATGGCTCAGAATCCGTTATCCCGATTGGCCTGATCGCTGGCACAGGGAATCGGCAGACGCTGGGAGCCCGGCGAGGCACGCACGATAAAGCGCCATGGCGGCGTCTCTCCGGCCTTGCCGCGGTAGTCGACCCAGAACTGCGGAACCGTTTCGCGCCGCACTTCCAACTGGGCATCAAAACCCAGCGCGCGGATGCGGCGCTGGCGTTCGCGCGCGTTGTCGATATTTTCGTACAGGCCCACCGATACGGCATTTTCCAGGCTGCCGCCGGCGACCACGTAGTAGTCGTCAACGTCGCTTTCGGCCAGGCGGCGAGTCAGCGCCAATGCTTCGCTGCGGCTGCCCGTTGGCAGGTACACCCACCAGCCGCGATCGCGATCTGCGACGGTCTGGCGGGTGTTCAATTCGCTGGTGAAGGTGATCAGACGATCGACCGCGCGCTGCTGCGCCAGCATCGTCGGCAGCGGGCCGATGGTATAGCAGCCCAATTCATCGGCCAGCGCATCACCGCGGGCATGGCTGACCAGCTCGGCGCGCGGCAGCGCCGGATCAAGCGGCGGCAGGTCATCGCTGCGCACCGGCTCCGGCGCGCCACCGACGCGGGCGAGCACGAACAGTGCGGCGTTGACAGTCATCAGCACAAGGGCCACCCAGCGCCAGTTGATCGACTCAAAACTCATTGTCTTGTCAGGCTCAGTCCAAGCAGTACCAGGTGATCTTCCAGTCGGGCCGGGCGCGGCAGCTCGGCGGCCAGTCTGGCGGCGTCTCCGCCGGTCAGCCACAGGCCGAAGGATTGACCGAGGCTGCGTTCGGCGGCGTCGATGGCCCGCTCGATGCCACCCAGCGCCAGCATCAGTTCGCCGCGGGCCAGAGCGTCGCCGGTGGCGCGTGCCGGCATGCCAATCGGACCGGGTTCGGGCAGGCACTGCTGAAGTCCGGGCGCGCGCTCAAACAGGCCCCGCCGGGCGGCGGCCATTCCGGGCATGATCCAGCCCCCCAGATGCTGGCCGGCGGCGTCCACGATATCGACCGTGATCGCGCTGCCGCAGTCGATCACGACCAGCGCGCTGCGCTGCTGCTGCCACGGCCACTGCATGGCCAGCCAGCGATCGCAGCCCAGGCCTGGATAGGCCGGGGCGACCGGCAGCGGCCGATCACCGGTGGTGATGATATCGACTTCCATCCCGCGCTGCTCCAGGGCATCCAGCACTGTTCGACCTGTGGGCGAATGTGGCGATGCGCACACCCTCGCCCGCCGGACATCCGACCCGGCCAGTTCATTCAGCAGCGCGCTCGCCGCGCTTTCATCGGCCGCCCGGCCGCTGCGCTCACGATCCAGACCGGCATCATCCAGCCAGCCCCACTTGATGCGTGAATGACCGATGTCGATCAGCAGTTCAGTGGACACGAACGCTGACCTCGCCGCTGCCAAAGGTGATTGTTTCGGTGCCGCAGCGCAGCAGCAGCTGACCGTGGGCATCGATACCTGAGGCCTGACCGACCTGGTCGGGCTGACGGTGGCGGATGACGCGCACCTGACGCCCGCGCAGGGCATCGAAATAGTCCCAGCGGGCGCGCTGTTGGGCGGAAAAGCCTTGGGCGGCAAAACGGCTCAGTTCTGTGGCGAGCGACTCGATCAGGGCCGCGGCCAATGCGTTGCGTCCCGGCATGGGATCGGCGTGCCGGGCGAGTGCAGTCGCCGACTGGCCAACCGATTCCAGCACCTGGCCCGAATCGAGATTGATACCGACGCCAACGATCGCCCGGCACGGTCCATCGGCCGCGCCGGCGACCTCAACCAGACAGCCGCCGAGCTTGGCCTCGCCGCTTGCCTGATCCACGACGGTCAGATCGTTTGGCCACTTGACCCGCACGGCGATCCGGGCACTTTTTTCCAGTGCGTCGGCCGCGGCCATGCCCACCACCAGACTCAGCGGCGCCAGTTCGGCCAGGCCACGGTCAAAGTGCCAGCCGAGCGACAGATACAGCCCCTGACCCAGCGGCGAGCGCCAATCGCGTCCGCGCCGGCCACGTCCGGCGGTCTGGGCTTCGGCCAGCAAGACGGTCGCGTGCGGACTGCCGGCTTCGGCCAGGCGGGCATTGGTCGAATCGACCGCGCCGACGACCTCAACGACAATGTCTGCCTTGCCCAGCTCGGCGCGAATGCGTTTGGCGTCCAGCAACTCGCGCGCGCCGGCCGCCAGGCGGTAACCGTCGCCGGCCCGGCCTTCAACGTCCAGACCCAGCGCGCGCAGTGCCTGAATGCGTTTCCAGATCGCGGCACGCGTGATGCCCAATGAACTGGCAAGCTCGGCACCGCTGTGCAGCCGGCCATCAGCCAGACTGGCGTAGAGCTGGTAAAGACCCGGTTTCATGCTGGTTTCTGCTACCTCAGCGGCGCTTGAGCAACTGCGCTCGCTCAAAGCGGTTTTCATCACCCGAGCGCATGCGCGACAGATTGGCTCGATGGGTGAAAATCAGCAGCACGGCCAGGGCGATGGCCAGGGCCCCGAGCGCATGGGACAACGGGCTGGGCCCGAACAGCCACATGGAAGGCACCAGACTCAGGCCGGCCAGCATGGTGGCGAGGCCCACGTAGCCGCTGCCGATTAATGCGACCAGCCAGACCAGCAGCAGCGGCACCAGGCACCACGGCGCGGCCGCGGCGATCACGCCAACCGCGGTGCCGGCTCCCTTGCCGCCACGAAAGCGGAAAAACAGCGGCCAGATGTGGCCAATAACCGCCGCAAATCCACCCGCCGCCGCCAGAGTGCTGAAATCCAGCGGATCATCGCTGATCCAGGGTCCGATCTGCGGCAGCAGTCCGGCAGCAATGGCGCCTTTGCCGACGTCAATCACGACCACCGCCAGCGCAAAGCCCCAACCCACGCTGCGCAGCGCATTGGTGCCGCCGGCGTTGCCCGATCCCAGTGTGCGGATATCAATGCCACGCAGGCGTCCGAGCAACAGGGCGCCGGAAATTGAGCCCAGCAAATAACCGCCCAGGGCGACCAGAGTCAGCTCGGCCATGGCAACGCTCCGGCGCGACCGGCGGTGGCCAAATCAGGCTTGACAGTCGCTGTGGGCATTTTTAGTCGGCGGCCAGCCGATGCGCTTGTGAGGCGGTAAATGGCCAGCTCAGCTTTTCACCGCTGGCCGGATTGTGCAACACCGGGATCTTGTCGCCGTAGAGCTCCAGCAGTTTCAGGTCGGATTCAATATTGACCTTCTCGAAGCGCTTGCCCAGCCCGGCTTCCGCAAGCAGGGCGGCGGCCTTGTCGCACAGGCTGCAGTCAGGGCGGGTATAGAATTTGAGTTTCATTGCAAGCTGCCGGCTGTTTTATAAAGGACAGGTCAGTATTCCATTTTTGCGGCGTCGATTCCAGCGCGGCCGCGGGAAAGCGCTACACTGGCACCATGATTTTTCGCGTATTTTCACGAGTTCTGATCTGGCCGCCATGGTGGGCGCTGGCCGGCGCACTGCTGGCCGGGACGGCGCTTGCCCAGACAATCTATATCTGGGAAGACGAAAACGGCATCACCCACTATACCGATCGGCCGCCTGACAGCGAGCAGGATGTCACCACTCAGCGAGCGGTGGCCGAGCCGCAGGATATTGTCCAGATCCGCAAGACCGGGCCGGATGAGTCGCCGGTATGGTTGTTTGTCAACCGGATTCACGGGCCTGTGACGGTCCGGGTTGCGCTGGCCGAGGCCGAGAACGTGGTCAGCGAGCCGGAGCTGCCGGCCGAGTTCGTGCTCGGCTCGCTCGAAGAGCGCGAGCTGGTGACGCTGGGCGCTTTCGATGAGCGCCGTTCCTGGCGCTATCGCTTCCAGACCGAAGCGGTTCCAGGCCGCGTTGGCGCTCAGCATCAGCCGTCTGAGCCCTATCGGCCGCCGTTTGCGCCCGGCACCAGCTTTCGCATCGGCCAGGCCTTTGACGGTGAGCACAGTCACGACACGCCGGCCAGCCGGCACGCGGTGGACATTGCCATGCCGATTGGCACGCCGGTGCACGCCGCCCGCGCAGGCGTGGTCATGGATCTGGCCCGCTATTTTCATGCCTCTGGAGACGATCTCAGGCGCTTTGGCCCGCGTGCCAACTACGTGCGCATCCTGCACGATGATGGTTCGATGGCGGTCTACGCTCATCTTGATTACGAAGGCGTGGATGTGCGCCTTGGCCAGCAGGTCCGGCGCGGTCAGCGCATTGGCCGCTCCGGCAATACCGGGTTTTCCACCGGGCCGCATCTGCACTTTGTTGTGCAGGTCAATCGCGGCATGGAGCTGCGCTCCGTGCCATTCGAATTTGCCGGCCCGGAAGGCAAAGGCCAGCAGCCCGCTTTCGGGCTCGAGTTTGCCGCGCCTTGAGCGGCTGAAAAAGTTTGGGCCGCCTGCCAGGGCGGCCCAGTTCAGCCTGGTCCGTCGGCGTGTCGAGCCGACCTTGTATCTACGATTTCCTAAGCCAGACGATGGTGGTCGATGCAAGCACTCTCGACTTACTCGCCGGCATCGAAGTCGTCACAGGGAGGCAGCATCGGGCGGGCCAGGCGCTGCAGTTCATAGTGGCCCGAGCCATACTCTTCGAGTTTGCTTTCCCAGGCGACCGCAGCGGTACCGTCGTCATAAAATACGAAGCTCAACAGGCCCCACTCGACGTGGTTGACCTCATCGGCATCGAAGGCTGCGCCCCAGTGCCCGCCGAGCGGCTGGTAGGTCGGAGCAGACATGATCCGCGCGACGACGTCCGGGCCGGGGATGGGTATTCCGATTACGTCTCCAGGCCCTGATTCAAATGTGCCATCGGCAATCATCCAGGCCTGCTGATGCGAGCCGTCGGGCTGGTAGGTAAACCAGTAGATTACGGCGCTGTTGTCGGGCAGGGCCTCGATGATAAAGCCCTCGCCCGTGCGCTCGGGGTTGAACCAGGCGCCGGACCAGGCCATGAAATCGGTTTGCAGTTCGCAGCGGCTGCCGGCAAGTTCGCTGATCCGGGTGTAATCCATGCGGTCGTGAAGATACGGTATCGGGCACAGGCCGGGGCCGGGCGGTCGATCGGGGTCGGCATGCTCCCAGTCGCCGCAGCCCAGGTGCTCCGCGTAGAGGCGATACAGATGGAAGGTGTCGCGGTCGATCCGGTCCATCCGGAAGCTGGCGCTGTCGCGCACAAAGGGATGGTCACCGTCGAAACGCAGGCCGCTGTTGAAGCTGCCGCGCGTTTCCAGCAGCTCATCCCACTCCAGGTACTGTTCGCCGGCAACGCCAACTTCGAACAGCCACTGCTGCCCGCCCTGGGTATCGAAACCGAAGTGATAGAGCAGCGGTGCGCCGGTGTCGAGCAGCATCAGCGAGACGCCCTCGCCGGAACGATCCGGGTGGTACCAGCTTCCGCTGACGTTGGCATCGATGGCGACCCGTTCGCGGCCGAGGCACTGATCAAAATCGGCCCCGCCTACGTGACGCTCGGCCACCCACTGGGCGACTTCCGGATCGTTGATCTCGAAATCATTGAAGCACAGGTCCAGGCCGCCGCCGTGAAAGCCGCCGTCGTTGCGGGCCAGGTTGGACGGGAATATATCATCGCTCAGTTCGGCGCTGAACGGGTTGCCGGCCAGGAAGAGGTGTCCGGGGACGTTGGGGCTCATGGCTTCAAAGGCGTTGAGATGGCCGGCATCAAGCTGGTTGTCGCCCAGGTCAAGGTGGCGTATCCGCAGCACGTTCCAGTCTGCCGGCACCGCGCCTTCGAAGGCATTGCCCGACAAGTCAAGATGGGTTGTTGCCGTTATGTCCGGTGGCGGCGTAATGGCGATATCGTCGGTCCAGAAATCGGGCAGCGGGCCTTCAAGCTGGTTGCGAGCCAGGTCAACCGATGCGATGCGGAAGGGAAGCGCGGTCAGCGATCCGCTGAGCCGGTTTTCGCGCAGGTTCAGGCGATCTCTCAGCAGAGCAATCAGGGCCAGGTCGTTGATCGAGCCGGTCAGGTTGTTGGCTGGCAGATTCAGGCCGGAGATGAAGCCCCCCCACACGCTGTCACATTCCACGCCGTACCAGTCGCAGAAATGCACCTCCGGGTCCAGCCAGCCGTCGCTGTGGACCCAGTCATCGCCGCCGGTGGCATGGTAGAACTCGGCCAGCTCGTCGCTCGGTGGCGGCGGCGGCGGAGTCAGGGCAAAAGCGGGCAGAGCAAGTGCCAGCAGTGCGATTGCCGCCAGCAGGCGGGCCGGATTAATTGTTTGATTGCAGTTCACGATCAACGCCCTCGCTTGGGACTGAATGTAATTTCGATCATACCATCGGGATTGTCGCCGAGTCGTTAACGGGCTGTAACTTGCGAGCGTGGTAAAGCGGGCTCTCACCGTATAATGACGCGCCTGTCCTACAAGTCCTGATGTATGTCCCGTTTGACTGATGAAATCGCCCGCCGGCGAACCTTCGCCATCGTCTCCCACCCGGATGCCGGCAAGACCACCCTGACCGAGAAATTCCTGCTGTTCGGCGGCGCAATCCAGCTCGCCGGCTCAGTCAAGTCGCGCAAGGCGTCACGTCATGCGACGTCCGACTGGATGGAGATGGAAAAAGAGCGCGGCATCTCGATTACCTCGTCGGTGATGCAGTTTCCCTACCACGGTCGGATCGTCAATCTGCTTGACACCCCCGGCCACGCCGATTTTTCCGAAGACACCTACCGCGTACTTACCGCCGTCGATTCGGCTCTGATGGTGATTGACTGCGCCAAGGGGGTCGAAGAGCGCACCATCAAGCTGATGGAAGTGTGTCGAATGCGCGCCACGCCGATCTTTACCTTCATCAACAAGCTTGATCGCGAAGGTCGCGAACCGATCGAGCTGCTCGATGAGGTCGAGGAGGTGCTCAAGATGGAATGCGCGCCGATCACCTGGCCCATCGGTATGGGGCGGCGTCTGAAGGGCATCTATCACCTGGTTCATGATGAGATCCATCTGTACGAATCGGGCCGGAACTATCTGCGCCAGGATCCGAAGGTGATTGCCGGGATCGATTCGGCCGAGGCCGATGAGGCGCTCGGCGAAATGGCCCAGGAGCTGCGCGACGAGATCGAGCTGGTCAAGGGTGCCAGCCACGAATTTGATCTTGAGCGCTATCTGAAAGGCGAACAAACGCCGGTGTTTTTCGGTTCGGCGCTGAACAATTTCGGCGTCACACCGCTGCTCGATGAGTTCGTCGAACGCGCGCCACAGCCGCAGCCTCGGCTGACTCTGGGCCGGACGGTGGAACCCGTCGAGGATAAATGCACCGGGTTTGTGTTCAAGGTTCAGGCCAACATGGATCCGGCCCACCGGGATCGCATGGCCTTCATGCGAATCTGCTCGGGCACCTTCGAAAAGGGCATGAAGCTCCACCACGTTCGCCTCGGCAAGGAACAGCGCACCCACGGTGCCCTGACGTTCATGGCCGACGAACGTGCGGCCGCCGAGTACGCCTATCCCGGCGATATTGTGGGTTTGCACAACCACGGCACGATCGGCATTGGCGATACCTTCAGCGAGGGCGAAGCGCTCCAGTTTGCCGGAATCCCCAGCTTCGCCCCGGAGCTGTTTCGGCGCGTGCAGCTTAAAGACCCGCTCAAGCTCAAGGCGCTGAGCAAAGGCCTGACCCAGCTATCTGAAGAAGGTGCGACCCAGTTTTTTCGGCCGCTGTTCGGCAATGATCTGGTATTGGGTGCCATCGGTGTGCTGCAGTTTGACGTGGTCGCCTATCGCCTCAAGGCCGAGTACAAGGTCGAGGCGGTTTTTGAGCAGGTCAACGTCGCCACCTGTCGCTGGGTGAGCTGCGATGATGAGCGCGCGCTGGAAAAATTTCGCCTCAAAAACGAGCGCCATCTGGCCGAAGACGGTGGTGGCCAACTGGTTTATCTGGCGCCCACCCGGGTCAATCTTCAGCTCACCGAGGAGCGTCATCCGGAAATTGATTTCCGGGCCACGCGTGAGATCAGCGTGTACGTGGATCACGCCGACTGACAGCGCTGGCGCAATAGCCTGACGTTTTCCGTAATCATTCAAGGAATGCAACCCCGCCTGAGGTTGCGACCGGCGTCGGGATATCCGCCCAGTTCAGGCGGGGTTTAGCAGCTTTTGTGCAATCTTGCTGGTATGGGCGGCCGGATAAGCCTGCCGCAGTACCGGTCATCTTGGGAGGAAAACGGTCATGGCCCAGATTCTTGGACGCTATCACATCATCAGCGAGCTCGGCCGCGGCGGCATGGGCGTGGTCTACCTGGCGCGCGACGACCGCAAGGTCGAAGCCCAGGACCGCGACCCGTACCTGGCGGTGAAGGTGCTCAACGACGAGTTCCGGCGCCATCCCGATTCGCTGGTGGCGCTGCAGCGCGAGTCGCGCCGCTCGCAGAAGCTGGCGCACGACAACATCGTGCGCGTCTACGACTTCGACAAGGCCGGGACCATCGTCTTCATGACGATGGAATACATCGACGGCACCGACCTGCGCGGCCTGATCCGCGAGCGCGCCTTCAGCGGCATGCCGCTGGCCCGGGCGCGGCCGCTGATCGAGGGCATGGGCCGCGCCCTGGCGCGTGCGCATGCCGCCGGCATCGTCCATTCCGACTTCAAGCCCGGCAACGTGATGGTCACCGCCGACGGCACCGCCAAGGTGTTCGACTTCGGCATCGCCCGCGCGGGCAAGCACGGCGGCGCCAGCGGCGAGGTCACGGTGTTCGACGCCGCCACCCTGGGCGCGCTGACCCCGGCCTATGCCAGCCTGGAGATGATCGAGGGCGGCGAGCCGTCCCCGGCCGACGACGTCTATGCGCTGGGCTGCGTGTGCTACGAGCTGCTCACCGGCCGCCATCCGTTCGACAAGGCCAGCGCCGAGGTCGCGCTGCGCGAAGGCCGCACGCCGCCCAGGGTCAAGGGCCTGACCCGGCGCCAGGCCCGCGCGCTGCGGCGCTCGGTCGCACTGCGCGCCAGCGAGCGGCTGTCGTCGGTGGAGGCGCTGCTCGAGGGCCTGCGCCAGGTGCCCGCGCGCGAGCGGCTGCTGCCGCTGGCCGGCTACGGCATCGCCCTGGTGCTGGTGGCCGGCGGCGCCGGCTGGGGCGTGCACCACTGGCTGCACCAGCGCCAGCTGGCGGCGGTGGTCGCGGGCTTTTCCTCCGAGGGCGGCGACGGCTTCGCCGACGAGGCCGCTGCGATGGCCGCGCTCTCGGCGCTTTCCGCGGAAGACCGCGATGCCCTGGTGCTGCGCGAGAACCGGCGCATCGAATCGTTCCTGCTGCGCCGGCTCGACGCGCTGTGGAACCCGGCCCAGGGCCGCTACGACTACGTGCAGGCCCAGGGCGTGTTCGCGCTGCGCAACCGGCTGCGGCTGTTCTCGCCCACCCTGGACGAGCGCGCGCAGCGCATGGCCGACGAGAAGCACGACGTGCTCAACGCGCTCGACACGCGGCTGACCGCGCAGATCGAATCGGGCGCGATCTTCGACGTGGCCGGCGACGCGGACGCGGCCGACACCCTGCGCAACATCCGCGCGATGGACCCCGACAGCCTGCTGCTGCGCCACCCCGGCCTGGAACTGGCCTTCGCCGAGGCCGTGGCCGAGGCCACCGGCGACGGCCGGCTGGACCTGGCCACGGCGCGGCTGGACGAAGCGCGCGCGGTGTTCCCCGAATCGCTGCGCCTGGAGCTGGCCGGCGCCGGGCTGGAGGCCGCGCTCGCCGAGGAGGCCAGCCGTCGTCGGCCCAGCGATGCCGCCCCGCGCGACGCCGCGGCCGCGCGCACCCTGCTGGCCGCGCGCATCGCCCAGCCGTCGACCGATCCGGCCTGGCAGGCCGATGTCGCCGCCGCCCTGGAGCTGCTGCGCGCCGACGGGCTGAACCCCGGGGACCAGGCCCTGGTCGAGGCGCTGGCGCGCGCGATCGCGCACCAGGCCGCCGGCGCGAGCGAACCGCGCCAGCTGGCGCGCGCCTCGTCCCTGGTCGCGTTCGGCCTGGCCCAGGCGCCCG
>CALEIM010000153.1 GCA_937876395.1 uncultured Wenzhouxiangella sp.
GCTGGCGGGCTTTTCCGCTCCCCTACTCCAGGATTTGCCCTATATGACGGGATTGTGGTTTGACAAGCCATTGCCCGGTCTGGGCATGGTTGGATCTGCATTGTTTTTTGATATTGGGGTGTACCTCGTGGTGGTCGGGGTGTCACTCACCATAATATTCACCATTTCGGAGGTTGCCTGAATCATGGAACTCGCACTTGCCATATGCATTGGATTGCTTTACGCCGCAGGAATCTACATGATTCTGAGAAAAAGTTTGGTAAAGCTGATTATAGGGTTAATTCTCTTGGGCAACGGCGTGAACCTGCTGATCTTTTTATTGGGCAGGATCACTAAAGGCGTACCGCCCATTATTCCCGAGGATCTCAATTCCCTTGGCGACATCTACGCCGACCCGGTTCCCCAGGCTTTGATATTGACGGCCATCGTGGTCGGCGTGGCCACCACGGCCGTCGGCCTGGCGCTGGCCGTGCGCATCCATGAAAATTTCGGCACGATCGAGGATGAGCTGATCGACGACGAGGAACCGCCCGAGGGAGCTGATCCAGCGATATGAGCATTCTTGAACTGATGCCGTTCAGCGTACTCATACCGCTGATCGCTGCCCTGCCCTGCGCCCTGCTGCCCGGTCGATTTGCGCCCTGGCTGCTGAGCTTGCTGGCCGCCGTGGCCAGCACCCTCATCATGGCTATGGTTCTGCCGGCGGCCATGGACGGCAGCCTGCACTACGCCTTCGGCAACTGGCCGGCGCCGATCGGCATCGTCTATGAAGTCGACGCGGCCAATGCCTTCGTCGGCCTGCTGGTCGCCGGCATGGCCAGCATGGCCCTGCTGTGGGGCCGGCTGAGCGTCAACAGCGAGGTCCCTGAGCGCCAGGGTACTTTCTATGCCCTGTTCCTGCTATCCCTGGCCGGGCTGATGGGCATCACGATGACCGGCGATGCCTTCAACGTCTTCGTTTTCCTCGAAATCTCTTCGCTGGCATCCTACGCCCTGATTGCTCATGGACCTGACCGGCGCGCGCTGCTGGCCGGCTTCCGCTACCTGATCATGGGCACCATCGGCGCGACCCTGTTTCTGATCGGCGTCGGTCTGCTCTACATCATGACCGGCACCTTGAACATGTTTGACCTGGCCGAACGTCTGCCCGCCGTTCAGGACACCAATATGGTGCGCGCCGCGCTGGCCTTCATCGTGGTCGGACTGGGTCTGAAGCTGGCCATGCTGCCGCTGCATCTGTGGCTGCCAAACGCCTACACTTACGCGCCCAACTTCATCAGCGTATTCATCGCCAGTACGGCCACCAAGGTTGCGCTGTACGTGATGCTGCGTTTCATTTTCACGATTTTTGGCGTGGATTACAGCTCTACCGCAGTGCCCCTGGCGCCGGTACTGATGGCGCTGGCCATGGCCGGCATGTTTGCCGGTTCGTGGGTGGCGATGTTCCAGGTCAACATCAAGCGCCTGCTGGCCTATTCCTCGGTCGCCCAGGTCGGCTACATGCTGCTCGGGGTGGCGCTGCTCAGCACGCTCGGTCTGATGGCCGGGTTCCTGCATCTGTTCAACCACGCGCTGATGAAAGCGGCCCTGTTCATGGCCGTCGGCACCATGATGTATCGCGTCGGCTCGGCCCGAATCGACGCCATTGCGGGGCTTGGCCGGCAAATGCCGTGGACCGTCAGCGCCTTCGCCCTGGCCGGCCTGTCGCTGATCGGTGTGCCGGCCACCGCCGGCTTTATCAGCAAGTGGTACCTGATCCTGGCGTCCATCGAAGCCGGGCTCTGGTGGCTGGTGGCCCTGATCCTGATTACTTCGCTGATGGCGGTTTACTACGTCTGGCGAGTTGTCGAGGCGGCCTGGTTCAAGCCGCGACCGGCCGGGGCAGCGGCGGTCAGCGAAGCGCCGCTGGCGCTGCTGATCCCGACCTGGACCATGGTCGGGCTCAACTTCTACTTCGGAATTGACACCCGCCTGCCAGTGTCGGCCGCCAGCGCCGCTGCCGAAGCCTTGCTCGGCACCGGAGCGCTGCCATGAGCCCGATGGGCGTCGTTCTGATTCCGTTTATCGCCTCAGCCCTGATTGCGCTGGCGCATCGCCGGCCGCGCCTGCGCGAGCTGCTCTCCTGGCTTGGAGCCATCGCCTTTTTCCTCGCCGTGCTCAGCCAGATCGGCCCGGTGCTGGCCGGCGAAGGCCGCCACGAGCTGATCTGGACGATGATGCCGGGGCTGGAGATTGCTTTCGCCGTCGGCCCGTTGGGCCTGATTTTTGCGCTGGTCGCATCGGGCTTGTGGCTGGTCGCCACGCTGTATGCCAACAGCTACATGAAGGCGCTGAACTATGACCATCTGGGGCGCTTTTTTGCCTGCTACGCGATTGCCCTGGGCTCGGCGGCCGGTATTGCCTTCAGCGCCAACCTGCTCACCCTGTTCATTTTCTACGAGGTTCTGTCGATCTCGACCTATCCGCTGGTAGCGCATTCGGGCAGCGAGAAGGCGCGGCGCGGCGGCCGCACCTACCTGTTCTACCTGCTCGGCACCTCGATCGGCCTGCTGCTGCCGGCGATCATCTGGACCTGGTATGCCACCGGCACCACGGATTTTGTTTCCGGCGGCATTCTCGCCGGCCACATCGACGAGCGCTGGCTGCCGCTGCTCGCCGGGCTGTTTTTCTTCGGCATCGGCAAGGCCGCGCTGATGCCGGTGCATCGCTGGCTGCCGGCGGCCATGGTCGCTCCGGCCCCGGTCAGTGCCCTGCTGCATGCCGTGGCCGTGGTCAAGGCCGGGGTGTTCACGCTGATCAAGGTGGTGGTCTACATCTTCGGCACCGAGTTCCTGGCCATGCGCATGTCAATAAAAACGGTTAAGAACCTGGAGGAGGCGCTGCAGCTTGAGAACAGCAGCCCTTATGGCAACGCCAGCTCCATCTACACCACCAATGGCGAGGTCGCGCGCAAGGTCATCAATCGCGTCTCGGCGGGCATGTGCGGCGTGAACATCGGCGTGCCCGTGCCGCGCGAGCCGTTCGGCTTTGGCGGCTGGAATGACTCCAAGTTTGGCCAGGGCGACATCACCGGCTGGGACGGTTTTCGCTTCTGGACGCAGCCGCGCAAGGTCACCACCAAGTGGGCGCTCCAGAAGGACGCCAACTGGATGTCGTGATCCTCTATGCGCTCGTATCGCTCGCGGCCCCCGCAGGCGCGCATGGCGCGCGCCTCACGCACAAAGTATGAGCGCGTCAGGGGCGCGCTCACAGCCTATCACCTCGCAGAGAGCTACACGCGATGGATCAAGAGACGATGATCAAGCTGTGCAAACAGCACACGATGTTCACCTGGGCGGCCACAGGCTCTGTGGCGCCGCTGCCGATCGAGCGCGCCGAGGGGATCTTCCTGTATGAGCCCAGCGGCAAGCGCTACTACGACTTCAACTCGCAGCTGATGAGCGTCAACATCGGCCACAGTCACCCCAAGGTGATCGAGGCCATGAAGGCGCAGCTCGACAAGCTGATGGCCGACTTGAAGGCGCAGCAGGACGCGATGCAGGCCGCACAGGCCGAGATGGCTGGCACCGAGGCCGTCCGCACCGCTGGCG
>CALEIM010000154.1 GCA_937876395.1 uncultured Wenzhouxiangella sp.
AGGTGAGAGATTGAGGTTATCGGCCCCGTATAAGCTCCAATTAACCTGAAGGTTTTGCCATGGAATTAGTGAGAACTGTGGGTTTGTTACATGCGATCCAGTTTGACGAAATGTTTCAACGTCTGTGACCGCCCAAGTAAAAGTGATCGCATGGATTTGCTGTGCGAAACGTGCCCAATCGTAGCCGCTAATGGCAGTGTGACAGACGCGCACAGGCCCACCTGAACCCCCCGATTGTCGCGAAAAAATCAGAGCGTACGCAGCACCACCCGTCAAACGCCAGCTTGCAAATATCACGCTGCCAATCACTTGCATCGGGGAAGAATAACGCTTGCGCCGCCACCGACTCCACACATTATCGTGTTATCGCCAGGTTCGCCAAAATAATCAATGTCTACAGCAGCTGGCAGCCCATCATAAGGGTCTACAGGAGGATTAGGTCCGCCGGGCGGTCCTCCGCTACCAAAGTTCTTTCTGTATATTACGAACACGCCCTCTGCTGGATAATCTTGAAAGCTGTCACCCGGTTGAGGTGCATAGTCAAACGAGTTCGGATCGTAAACCGTAGAGGCCAGATACCATGTGTCAGTTGCTGCATCGTGGGTGTAGGTGCCCACCGTTCCGGGGGTGGCAACTGAATAGATTTGGCTACAAGCCAACGCCGTGCCAACCAGGCTTAGGTGCAATAGACAGAAGCCAAGGAAGGCCAAACTCTGGTCACGGAAACGCCGCTTCCGCCAATTGGTAATTAGGCAAAGGCGCGGGGGGGGTGGTATGCATATCAGTCTCCAACGAAATTACTGCACTGCCCCTTGAAAAAGCGTTACGCTCTCCCCGTTGTGGTTCAACCCTATCGTGGATAGTGGTGCTGTGTCAAACACGTTCTCACGATGCGCGTGAATGCTGGCATGTGAGATCATCCCCAGGAATCACTTTCCAAGTTCGCGTTCGAACCCGTTCATGATGCTGACAACCGTGAACAGGGTCATGATGCCCAGCGCGATGCCCGATATCGAAATTGCCGCCGGACATGATTACACCGATCCGCTGGTCGGCTGGGGGCAAGGTCGTTCAGGGTTTTGAAATATCCAGATTGCCGCCGTTTGAAATGAGCCCTTGCGGTCTATCACGCTTTGCCTAAAGAGTAGTTTGGCGATGTTGGAGAGCCGCTTCAGCCCGGCCTACAAACGGCAACCGCCCCGGCCATAGGCGCGGAGCGGTCTAGTGCTGTGAAAGCAGCGCAAGCAGTAATAAAGTACAGGACAATCCATTCGGGGCGTCTATAGTTGAATGTTGACAGTGCAGTGTCAATGGGTTAGGGTTCCATATAAGGGGAACAACTGTTGTAGGGAGTACAATCACATGGCGAACAAATCAGTATCTTCTCTTCTCTTCTCTTCTCTTCTTCATCTTAATGGCGGCACCTGTATCCGCCTGTGATCAGACAAACATTCTATCAAATCCGGTTAATGTTGCAGAGTATCAGTACAATCCAGTAACTGGCTTGTGGCACATGACAGCGAGCTGGTATGACCCGGCGATGGAAAACTACGTTCCAGACCCCGATGATTACACCTTCCAGATCGGTGGGCCGGCTGATCCCGGCGGTGGTGGCGGTGGTGGGACCAATCCACCAGTTGACCCTTACTCTGGCGGCATGAGAGCTACGATCAGATCTGGTGTATGAGCTGACTTGAAAAGCGGCGGCAAACCCTGCTGAAATAAGAGATGACCAAATCACTAATTTCAGACAAGGAGAATGCCGCCATGAGTAACGATACGACAGTTCCTTTCCTCAATCCAGCCTTTCGAGACGAGATGACCGACTTGATCCGCGCCCATGCCCAGACTGCGATCCGCCAGGCCGTTCAGGCCGAGCTGGAGTCGTTTCTTGGCCAGCATGAGGACACGGACGATCAGGGGCGCCGCAACGTGGTGCGCAACGGCTACCAGCCCGAACGCCAAGTCCTTTCAGGCGTCGGGCCGGTCAGCGTCCAGTTGCCCAAGACCCGCGACCGAGCCGGCCATGGACGCTGCTTCCGGTCGCTGATTCTGCCGCCGTATTTGAAGAAGACCCGTCGCCTGGAGGCCGTGCTGCCGTGGCTGTATCTGAAAGGCGTTTCGACCAACGATTTTGACGAGGCTCTGACCGCTCTTTTCGGTGAGTCGGTTCGAGGACTCTCACCCGCCACCATCAGCCGATTGAAGTCAGTCTGGCAGACCGACTACGAGGCCTTCTGTGAGCGCGACTGGCGCGGTCATGAGATGGTCTACCTGTGGGCTGACGGGATCTACATCAACGCCCGCGAGGCGGACCGACGCTGTGTCCTGGTGGTGATTGGCTGCGATGCCCATGGACGCAAGCATTTTCTGGCGATTGACGAAGGCTTTCGCGAGTCCACCGAAGGTTGGAAGGCGCTGCTACTGGGTCTTCGGGACCGAGGGTTGACCAAGCCACCCAAGTTAGCTGTTGGCGATGGTGCGATGGGGTTCTGGGCGGCCATGAGTGAGGTCTACCCAGAGACCGACCAGCAGCGGTGCTGGGTGCACAAGACCGTCAACGTCCTGGATAAACTGCCCAAGCGCGTTCAGCCTCAGGCCAAGTCAATGCTCCATGAAATCTGGCAGGCTGATACCCGCCAAGCCGCTGAAAAAGCGTTTGATCGCTTTCTGGCGACCTTCGGCGACAAGTACCCCAAGGCGACGACAAACCTCGCTTCAGATCGCGAGCGGCTACTGGCTTTCTACGACTTCCCGGCAGCTCACTGGCAGCATCTGAGAACAACCAATCCGATCGAGTCGACGTTTGCTACCATCCGACTCAGAACGGCCAAAACCCGAAACTGCTACAGCGTCGATAGCGGACTGGCTTTGATGCATCAACTGGCCATGAGTGCGCAAAAGCGCTGGCGCAAACTTCGAGGGTTCCGGCAAGTGGCTGATGTCATTGCCGGCGTGAAGTTCATCGACGGCATTGATGAACGCGAGATCAGCAGGAAAGCCGCCGCTTGATGAGACAATGGTCATACACCAGACTTGACAGTAACTCGCGGCATGATATCTGGCACCCCAGAGGCTTCCATTCAGTGCGGAACGATTGAACTGCCTCCTATGACTGTAACGGAACCGAAGCCCGGGCCTAGTTTTGGCTGGCGTATTTTCCGGCGAATTCTCGGTTTTGGTGGATCGGGCTCACATAGTCGAGTTGCTGCAGGCGTTATCCCGCCTTCGCCATTGAATACAATCAACGCGGTCTGTACCAGCGATGTGATTTCAAGGTTCCTCCATGCTCGCCAAGATATCGCACATATGACGCTTACCGCACGATACAGGGCTTTCAGCAGTCGAGGTAGTGTTTGGGTAACATACTCCGATGGGGCATCAGAGGCTTGGCCGGTGTTATCGCCTATTTCGTCACCTTTCATCGTTGATGCTCCAGTAGCGAACTCGATGCGGGGTTGCAACTGAGTGTGCTACTAGATGATTGACAGGCTGATATCGGGGCGGCAAGCGCCGCCCCGGTATGCGGTTGGGGCTTCGCATGGAAATGGGTTTATGAAAAAAATTCTACTAGTTGCAGGGCTTTTATTCGCTAGTTTCACGGTCTGGCTTTTGCTGGGACAACAGTCAAGCCTTGAGGAGGATAATCCGTCAGGGATTGACTGGCCAAAGATTGCTGAGGAAGGCGCGAGGCCGACTGAGATTCTGAATGAGCCTAGAAGCTTTCGCGGCGAGTTGTCATCGGACCGACCTATAGTGGCAGATTCACGCTCTCCTTTGCTGGCGGCCACTGCGGGTGAGGCGATGGATCGACTGGTTGAGACAGAGCCTTGGGGAGCGGCGTCGGCCCGCTATTTTCAGGCGCAATGGTTGGAGGTCTGTGACCTGGAGGCGCGCGCGGCGCGGATGCTGCCTGAGATGCGGTCTCATCTTGGCTTTGACGACAGCATGGTCAACGAGCTGATGGACTTTTGCGTCGGCGCTTTGCCGGCCAGCATGGATGTTACTGACTCAACCGACAGGCTGGCGCTCCGAGAGCTGGCCGAAGAGATGATGATGGCTGATAACAGCTCCATGGCACTTGCATCTGAGCAACTGGAAAACACACACCGTCAGGAGGGCCTTGAGCCTGCTCTCAGGGAGGCGGCGCGGATCCTGGCAACCTCGGTCGATGAAGGTGCGGTGATTTCCGCATTGCACCATTTGTACCTACATGGCGACTTGCAGCCGCCGTACCCGGATGTGCCGGTATCGAGCCAACTCATGTACTCAAGCTATACGGTCATGATGGATGTTGCAGCACTTCTAGTGTGCCGACACGTTGGCGGCTGCCGATACCCGCATCCGATGGTGCTGCGCCGCTGCCTGCAAAGTCAGTACGGTTGCTATCAGCCATACGATTACTGGTCGGCAGTTGAACAGACGATTCCACCAATTGAATTCCAGGCCGTTGTCAGTTTCTATAATCAGGCTATTGCAGTGGCCAGGCAACACTCAGATTGAGAGCAGGCATCTGATGACGTGGTGATCTGTCAATGAGCTTCAGAAAAACCGTTTGGCTCTTGTGTGCTCTGTTGGCTGTGGTAGCGTTGCTTTTTACTGGCTATCACTTCGGTACACGCGATTATGGCAAAGCAGTTACGCTTGAGCCAGAAGCGAACGTAGATAACCTTGGAAATGATGGTTCTGGGCAACAGGCCGATTCTCCGGCACTCGGTGCCGGAGATTCGGCTCCTGCCAGAGCGCGGGAACGTGTCGACCCGCCGCGCGTTGATCCTTATCTGGAAAGTCCATCGGTCTTTGATATGGCGACGCAACTGCTAGTCGAAGGTGAACTTGACGAGCCGGGCATGGCAAGCACGATGATGGTCTGGAGTACGCCTTGTCGGCGCGCTGTTCAATTTGCTGCGCAGGCCGACAGGGGTCAAGCTGCATTTGGATTGAGCAAGGAAGCAAGCCAGGCGCTGGATGAGTTTTGTGGTGAGCTTGCCGATGATATGGATGGCGATGCAGAGGGCTATAGCCAGGCCTGGATGGAATCCGCCGAGGAGCATGTCAATCCGTTTTGGGAAATTGCAGAACGCGGTGATCTTGGCGCGGCAGTAAAGGCCGCGATTGAAGCGATATATCGTTCCCGAAACGAGATGGAGATTCTCCAGGCCCTGAGTGTGGTTATTCACTACGGAGATCTGGAGTCACCGTTTGCTGGGGTGGATCGCGAAGCGATTGCCCACCTGTTTTCCTGGCGCATCATGAGTGATGCGGCCTTGGCGTTGCTGTGCGACAATTTGGGCGGCTGTGCAGGCAACCATCCGCTGGTCGCCAGACACTGCTTGCAGATGGAGTGGCACGATGGCTGCTACCGTCCGCATGACATTTATCATGCAATTGAACAGACTCAAACGCCCATTCAGCAAACGGTGTTCTGGACTTTGCTGAATCAGATCGCCACCATGCGTAGGAGTTTGAGATAAAGAGGGCTTCAGTACTTGCCGCGATTACGCTCATGATGCCCAGCGCGATGCCCGCCATGGACACCAGGGCGATAAGGGAAATGAAGTTATTGCGGCGCTTGGCACACAGATAACGCAGGCCGGCGAAGAGCGTCAAGGGTTGATACATTGTGAAGTTCGAAGGTATGTCACAAGCACGTTTGTCAGTCCTGATCGCGGCCGTTCGGGCTGCAAGGTTTGGGTTTGGCGTGTCACAGAATGTAGAGTTTCACCGCAAGCCCTTCAGTATGGGGCTGATATCGAAATTGCCGCCGGACAGGATTACACCGATCCGCTGGCCGGCGAGCGGCTGATCCGGTGCACCGGACAGTTTGATCAAACCGGCCAGACCGACCGCGCCGGATGGCTCAATCACCTGCTTGAGCTCAGACCACAACAGCTCCATGGCCCACATGATCTCCACTTCCTCGACCGTGATTACGGTTTTGACATGGCGGCGAATCAGGTCGAGATTGCGTAAGCCGATCAAGGCGCGCAGGCCGTCGGCTATGGTCTGCGGATGATGATCGCCGATTCGCTGCCCTTTAGCCAATGAGCGTGCGGTATCGTCGGCCCCGATTGGTTCAACGCCAATGACTTGCGGCGGGCTTGCCCTGGCAAGCGCGGCCAACGCGGTGCCTGCCAGCAGGCC
>CALEIM010000155.1 GCA_937876395.1 uncultured Wenzhouxiangella sp.
CCTGCCCAGATCATCAACGCGGCCGCCTGGACTGCGGTTGACGAGGCCGAAGCACATGAAAGTGAAGCCTTCGCGCTCAATCACGACTTGCCCTCGGCGCTGGCCAAATGGTGCCGGCAGCGCGATGCCGCATTGATCCACTATTCGACCGATTACGTGTTCAACGGCAATCCCGGACGTGCCTGGCGGGAAGATGATCCGGTCGCCCCGCGCTCGGCCTACGGACGCTCCAAGCTGGCCGGCGAACAGGCCATTGCCAGCAGCGGTTGCCGCGCCCTGGTGCTGCGCACCGCCTGGCTCTACAGCGCGCTGCCCGGCAACTTCGTGTCCGCGATTCTCAAGCGGGCCGGTCAGGGGCAGCCGCTCAAGGTGGTCTCCGATCAGATCGGTTCACCCTGCTGGGCCGGAACCCTGGCCCAGGCAACGGCCACCTTGCTGGGGCAGAGCGAACGTCTCGACAGGCCGGTGCTGCTGCATGTGGCCGGGCGAGGCCAGATGAGCTGGCATCAGCTTGCCGAGCTGGCCGTGCAGCAGGCTGCGGCGCGTGGCATCATTCCCGCTGTTGTCGAGGTCGAGCCGATTGCCAGCGATCAGTGGCCGCAGGTGGCCAGTCGGCCGGAATGGTCGGTACTCGATACGCGGCGTTATGAACAATTTACCGGCCAGACGCTGCCCCGCTGCGCGGACGCCTTGACCGAGTGCCTGGACCGATGGAGCAAGGCCGCATGCTGATACCCGTAATTCTGTCCGGCGGCGCCGGCACCCGGCTGTGGCCGGTTTCGCGCAAGGCCCACCCCAAGCCGTTCATGCGCCTGGCCGACGGCCAGACGCTGGCGGCCAGCACCATCCGACGGGCGCTGGCGGCAACCGGTTCGAAGCGCACCCTGACCGTTACCGGCCGCGACTACTATTTTCTTACCCGCGATGAATACCAGGCGGCCGACGCTCGGGCCGAGCACCATTTCCTGCTCGAACCCGAGGGGCGCAATACCGCACCGGCGATCGGCGCGGCCGCGCTCTGGGCTTTGCATCACTTCGGCCCGGACACCCGTTTGCTGGTCATGCCGGCCGATCACCTGGTCCGCGATCAGCAGGCCTTTGCCGCCGCCGTCAAACAGGCTGATCAACTGGCCGCCGATGGCTGGTTGACCTGCCTTGGTGTGACGCCGACACACGCGGAAACCGGGTTTGGCTACATCCGCGCCGGTGCGGCCATCGGCGACGATGGTCAGGAAATCCGCGCCTTTGTCGAAAAACCCGACCAGGACACCGCTCGCCGCTATTTTGAATCCGGGGAATACCTGTGGAATGCCGGCATGTTCTGTTTTCGCGCCGATGCAATTCTGGTCGCTCTGGAAGTGCACGCCGGCGATATCCTTGGCGCGCTAAAGACCTGCTGGACGAACACCGATGCCGATGCGGCCCCGGTTGAGCTGGAGGCAGAATCCTTTGCCCGCCTGCGCTCCGAATCCATTGACTTCGCGGTAATGGAAAAAGCCAAACGCCGGGCCGTGGTGCCGGTGGCCTGCGGCTGGAGCGATATCGGCAGTTGGCAGGCCATCAGCGAGCTCTACGAGAGTGATGCCCTGGGCAACCGGGTGCAGGGCGAAGTTGTGCTGGTTGATGCGCGCGACACTTTCGTTCAGGGTGATCCGCGCCTGGTTGCCGCCGTGGGTGTGGAAGGTTTGGTCATCGTGGATACCGGCGACGCGGTGCTGGTCGCCAGCCGCGAGCGGGCCCAGGAAGTCAAGACGGTGGTTGAGGAGCTGACCCGCAAAAAAGACCAGCTGGCGGTATTCCATCGCACCGTTCATCGGCCCTGGGGCAGCTTCACGGTGCTCGAAGACGCCGCCGACTGCAAGGTCAAGCGACTCGTCGTCAAGCCCGGCGGGGTGCTCTCTTTGCAGCGGCACAAGTACCGCAGCGAGCACTGGACGGTGGTTTCGGGAGATGCAAAGGTGCGGGTTGGCGATGAAGAGCGGGTTTATCATGCCAACGAGACGGTTCAGATCTCGGCCGGCAGCCTGCACCGGCTCGAAAATCCGGGCAGCGAGGATGTGCATATCATCGAAGTGCAGACCGGCAGCTACTTCGGTGAAGATGATATCGAACGTCTGGAAGACGTCTACGGCCGGGTCTGAGCGGTCGGTTCGGCGTCAGGAGTAATCAAATGAAGCAATGGACACGATCATCGGCGGCTGCCGCAATTCTTGTTCTGCTGGCCGCCTGCGCAAGTTTGCCCGAACCGAGCCGTGAGACTGCCGCGGTTTCGGACGACGCAGCGGGCAATGCCGCGCTCTGGGAGCAGGACTGGCTGGCCTGGCGCGAGCGACGCCTGGAGCGTTTGACCGAAGCTTACGGCTGGCTGAGCCTGGTCGGGCTGGATTTTGTTGCTGATGGACGCTGGCAAGTTGGTGCGGCAGCGGATGCCGACATCGTCATGCCCGCCGGACCGGAGAACTGGGGCTGGCTGGTGGTCGAGGGCGAACGCGCCCGCTTCGAGCCCTCCGGTCCGTCCGTGCGCGTCGATGGCCGGCGCGGCGTTCCCGGCATGCTGGTTCAGCCGGCGCGCAGCGAGCCGGTCTGGGTTGAAGCCGAGGGCGTGCGCTTTCAGATCATCGGTCGCAGCGGCGAGCTTCTGGTCAGAACGCGCTGGCCGCAGGCCGAAAGCCTGACCGGCTTCAAGGGTCTTGACTATTATCCGTTTGCGCCGGAATGGCGCGTGCAAGCCCGCTTCGAACCGCATCCTGCGGGCACGACCATGCCGATCGGCAGCGTGCTGGGCGACATTATCGAGGAACCCAATCCAGGCAGCGTGGTTTTCACAGTCGCTGGCCAGACCCTGCGCCTCGAAGCCATTGCCGCTGAGGGTGACGAGGAGCTGTTTTTCATCCTTGCTGACCGGACCACCGGCCCGGAAACCTACGGCGCCGGACGCATGCTATACGCGCCCCTGCCGGACGAAAACGGTGTAACCGTGCTGGATTTCAATCGCGCCTACAACCCACCGTGCGCCTTCACCGCCTATTCAACCTGCCCCCTCCCGCCGCCGGAAAACCGCCTGGATGCGCGCGTCGTTGCCGGTGAAAAGAAATACCCCGACGAGTCCGGCTACCTGGAGTAGGCCGTCCCGCTTCTTGCGCACTTTGCAGCCAAGGCTGGCTCCTAGCGGCCGGTAAACTTCGGCGTGCGCTTTTCGAGAAATGCGCCCGTGCCTTCCTGCATGTCTTCAGTTGCGCAGCACAGGGCGAAGCGGGCCGTTTCCAGTGCCAGGGCGGTGTGCAGGTCGGTGTCTGCGCCCTGATGAATGGCCTGCAGAATGCCGCGCACTGCTTCGGGGGCGGCCTGCGATAGCTGCCCGGCAAGTCCCATCACGGTTTCGCTCAGTTCAGTCTGTTCAACCACCCGGTTGACGATGCCAAGCTGCTCGGCGCGTTCGGCCGTTACCGGCTCGCCGCTGAGGGTCATTTCCAGCGCCCGGCCAGTGCCGACCAGTCTCAGCAGGCGCTGCGTTCCACCGAAGCCGGGCATGATGCCGAGCTTGATTTCTGGCAGACCCAGGCGGGCGTTGGTCGATGCAATGCGCAAATGACAGGCGAGAGCCAGCTCCATTCCACCGCCCAGGGCAAATCCGTTGATGGCCGCGATCACCGGTTTGTCACAGGTCTGGATGCGACTCATCAGGCGCTGCCCCACGGCCGAAAAGGCGCGCGCTTCGACCGCGCTCTGCCGACGGATTTCGTTGATGTCAGCACCCGCTACAAAGGCTTTGTCACCGGCACCGGTGAGCACGATGACGCGCACGTCAGCGTTGTCATCGGTCGCAACAATGGCCTGCTGCAACTCTTCAAGCGTCGTGCGATTGAGTGCGTTGAGTTTGTCGGGGCGGTTGATTGTGATGCAGCGCACCGCGCCGCGATCCTCAGTGAGAAGGTTCTGGTAGGGCATGAGCTTTCGAAACAGGAAGGGCCTGGCCCCATTGTAGCGGGCTTGCGGCCGGCTGAATCAGCGCGTAACGAAGTGTGTGACCAGCCAGAAGGCCATGCCCAGAGTCATCAGACCGGTCAGCAGCAATGCCAGAGCGGGGATGATCGGTGACAGCTCGGCCAGCAGCGCGCTGGCGTGGGGCAGGGTGTTGGCCAGACAATCCAGATTGGCCATCGCGGCGAGCAGCCCTTCACCGATTCCGGCCAGGGCGGCCGGAATCAGTAGCAACAGCAGGGCAATGAACACCAGAAGATGCATGGGACGGCTCGGCTCAAGTGGGTGTCAATCGCGCAGTTCGCGGTCGATCCGGTATTCCGACGATGTCAGCCAGGTTTCCATGCGCTGCAGGCGTCGGTCGAGTTCGCGAAAGCGTTGGTTGAGCCGGTTGACGCCGTCGCGCGGACCGCGCCGAACCTCGGTCCAGAACGCTTCTTCCTGCTCGTCACGGTACAGGTTGATTGGACGTTTGGGAATCAGGATCCAGAGCACGATATAGCTGATCAGGATGACCGGGGTAAATGGTATCGCCAGCAGGATCACGATGATGCGCAGGGCAGTCAGATTGAAGCCGGTCCAGTCGGCGATGCCGGCGCACAGTCCGGCCAGGATGCCGCGGTCCTTGTTCCGATACAGGCGGTTGCGGTTGGGATGTTCGTCGTGACGGCTGTTCATGTCCGGTTTCTCCAGTTCGTGCTGTCGTCGTCCAGTATGCGTTCAAGGCTGTGGATTCGCTCCTCCATCCGCCGGGCGCTCTCATGCAGCTCTTCAAGCAGCGCTTCGTCCTTGCTGTTGAGCCGCCGATTGGCCGAGCTGCGGGTTGCGTAATGCAGGACCAGCCAGACCGGTGCCACGATCACCAGGAAGATGATCAGTGGGACAAAGGCAATATCGGCCATGGCCACTTACTCCTTTTCGCGGCGCGACTTCATTTCAGCCAGCGCTTCCTCGACCCGGTCATTGCGCTCGAGCTGATCGAACTCGGAATCCAGGCTGCGCCCCTTGCGGCCCATATCGAGGGCTTCGCTCTCGGATTCGATGCGCTCGATCCGTTCTTCAGCCGCGTCAAAGCGGGTGAGCATCTCGTCGATACTGTCGTTGTAGACCTGCTTGCGGGTTTTCAGGTGATGATTGGCCGAGCGGTGACGCATCACCAGGGCACGCTGGCGGTTGCGGGCGTCGGTCAGCTTGGCCTGCAGCTTGCCGATATCCTCGTCATAGCGGGCCAGCTCGTCATCGTAGACCTCAATCTCTTCCTTGAGATAACCGATCCGGTCAGCCAGGGTGGTTTTTTCGGCCAGCGCGGCGCGGGCCAGATCTTCGCGACCCTTGTCCAGCGCCAGTTCGGCCTTGCGTTCCCAGTCGAGCTGCTGCTGCTCAAGACGCTTGAGCAGGCGGCTGCGCTCTTTCTTTTCGGCAATGCACTTGGCCGTTGCCGAGCGCACCTCGACCAGAGTGTCTTCCATTTCCTGAATCATCAGGCGAATCATCTTCGCGGGATCTTCCGCTTTTTCCAGTGCGGCGTTGAGGTTGGCGTTGATGATGTCGCCCATGCGGGAGAAAATACCCATGTTGTTTAACTCCTGTTTGGCAGTAAATTTAGTCCTGCCCTTCAATAGCAAGAGCCGTGCCAATTCCGGCGCCAAATAAAAACAATGACTTACCCGGAGCCTTGGCGACAAAAAGGTAAATATCGCCTCTGATAAGTGAATTTCGCCAGATCCGGGCAGGCGTTTGGACCCGGCGCACGGAACCAGGGCCGGGGCCGACGGTCCATTGAATGTGCGATTGACCGCGCACCGCCCGCATGAGCTACCGTGGTCAGTGGCCAGGTGCTCAGGTACAATGCGCCCTTTCGCGAACTACCGCTCCAGGACCCCCCGCTAACGGAGGCAGTATGCACAAGAACGTTCTCACCGCGATCGCTGCGGTGGCTCTGGCCATGCCGGCCATGGCCCAGAATCTGGAAAGTGAACAAGGCCAGCTTGGCTACGCAATCGGTTATGAGTTTGGTGCCGAGCTCAACGGCTACGATATTGATATTGATCTTGAGGCAGTGTTTCAGGCCGTTCGCGATGCTTACGGCGGGCAAGAGCCACGTCTGGAAGTTGCCGAGATGCGCGAACAGATGATGGCGCTGCAGGAAAGGATCCGGCGCGAGCGGATGGAGGCTTTCGAGGCTCTGGCCGAGGAAAACCAGACGCGTGCCGAAGAATTTCTGAGCGATAACCGTGCCAGAAGCGGCATGGTGGCCCTGCCCAGCGGCGTGCAGTATCGGATCATCGACGAGGGCATTGGTTCTCGTCCAGGCCTGGAAGACATCGTCACCGTCCACTACCGTGGCTCGAAAATCGACGGTCGCGAATTCGACAGTTCATTTCGCCGTGGCGTCCCGGCCGTATTCCAGGTCAATTCCGTCATCGAGGGCTGGCAGGAAGTGCTGCCCTTGATGAGAGAGGGTGCCGAATGGCAGATTTTCCTGCCGCCGGAACTGGCCTTTGGGGTACGCGGTGATCCGCCCATCATCGGTCCCAATGAGGCGCTCAAGTTCGACCTCAGGCTGGTTCAGATCGGCGCACCGGAAGGTTATGAAGATCAGGCGCCGGCGCCTGGCCAGTAAGATTTGAGCAAGCCTGGCGCGCCGTCGCTCAAGGAGCTGGCGGCGCGGCTCTATCCCCTTCAGACCCCGCTGGATGAACTGCCGGTAGTTGGTTATCGGGCACCGGGCCCAGCCGCGGCGCTGCGCCCGGCCGCGGTTCTGGTCGCCGTAGTCGATCAAAACGAGCCGTCGGTAGTGCTGACCGTGCGCAGCCGCGCCATGTCGCTGCACGCCGGCCAGGTCGCGCTGCCGGGCGGCCGTCCTGAAGCGGGCGAGACCTTTCCGTTGGAAACGGCAATGCGCGAAACCGCCGAAGAGACCGGCATCCGCGCCGATTCCATTCAGCCGCTCGGTCTGCTCGGTCGCCATGACACCATCACCGGCTTCCGGGTTGTGCCGGTCGTCGCCCGCATCCTGGGTCAGCCGGTGCTCAAGCCCTGCCCGGATGAAGTCGAGGATATCTTTACCGTGCCGCTCAGCCGGGTGCTGACCACCGCCAACTACCGTCATCACAGCGTCTGCCGAGCCAATCACGTCCATCAACTGGTGACCCTGGCCCATCCGCATCCACGCTGGATGATCTGGGGTGCCACGGCCGCGATTCTTCATCAGCTCAGCGCACTCTGAATGTCACAGTAATAGCGACGGGGTACACTAACGCCCCGTTACTCGCGACCGCAAAACATGATCATTCGAATCGAGCACGACGACG
>CALEIM010000156.1 GCA_937876395.1 uncultured Wenzhouxiangella sp.
GGCTATCTGGTGCCTGCCCTGGCCAACTACGCCACCGCCCTGGAGCTGCCGGCCAGCGAGCGGCAACGTAAACCCGGACTGTTCCAGCGCGGATGATGGACAGCCAGCCGCGACCATTCGCCGACCTGACGCCCGATGCCGTCCTGGGCTCGCTGGAATCGCTGGGCCTGCGTTGCGATGGCCGGCTGCTGGCGCTCAACAGTTTTGAAAATCGTGTCTGGCAGGTTGGGCTGGAATCCGCAAAGCCCGTGGTGGTCAAGTTCTACCGGCCCGGCCGCTGGAGCGATGCGGCCATTGCCGAAGAGCATGCCTTTGCCATCGAGCTGGCCGAAGCCGGCCTGTCGATGGTCGCCCCGCTGCTGATTGACGGACGCAGCCTTCATCATCATCAGGGCTTTCGCCTGGCGGTGTTTCCACGCCGCGGCGGCCATGCGCCCGAACCGGCTCACGAGCCCACCCTGCGCCAGATCGGTCGAACCCTGGGACGCCTGCACGCCATTGGTGCGGCCGGGACTTTCAGCCATCGCCCTGAGCTGACCATCGCCGAACGCGGCCGCGAGCCGGTCGCCTGGCTGATTGAAAACCGCTGGCTGCCAGCCCATCTGGAAGACGCGTTTGCCACCTTGGCCGAACACCTGCTGGAAGCCGTGAGCACGGCATTTGATCGCGCCGGCGAGTACCGCCGCATCCGTCTGCACGGCGACTGTCACCCCGGCAATATCCTGTGGCGCGACGATCAGGCCCATTTTGTCGATCTGGACGACTGTCTGTGCGGCCCGGCCATTCAGGACTTGTGGATGCTGATCTCCGGCGAGCGCAGAGACCGCGAACGCCAGTTCGGCTGGCTGCTGGAAGAGTACCGCCTGTTCCACGATTTTGACCCGCGCGAGCTGCAGCTAGTCGAGGCCCTGCGCACCCTGCGGATTATTCATTACCAGGCCTGGCTGGCGCGCCGCTGGGATGATCCGGCCTTCCCGGCCGCCTTCCCGTGGTTTGGCGAGGACCGCCACTGGGAAAATGTCATCGGCCAGCTACGCGAACAGTTGGGCGAACTCGCGGAGCCGGCGCTGCAACTGCTGGATCACTGACCACGGCTGCTTTCGCTCTTTGGTTCAGCGGTTTTTAACTGCGCCAGATTAATTGACCGGTCGGTCAGTCAATGCTAGGATTCACCCCATGAACGAGGCAGTCACCCGTGATCCTGACCTGACCCGTGCGCGCATTCTGAAAGCGGCTTTCGAGCTGTTCGTGGAACGCGGCTTTGCGGCTGTGAGCATGCGCGAGCTGGCCGCCGCATCGGAGGTGACCAAGAGTCTGATCCATCACCACTTCGGCACCAAGGAAGGCCTGTGGGAAGCCGTCAAGCAGACCGCTTTCGAGCGCTATTACGAAAGTCAGAAAGACGAGCTTGTGGAGGCAAAAGCGGCTGATCCGGAACTGCTGAGAAACGGCGTGATCCGCTATTTCCGCTTTCTGCAGCAAAACCCGCAGGTGGTTCGTTTGTTCACCTGGGTGCATCTGGAAGGCGACACCAGCTGTAGTGAGTTGGACGGTGAACTGGTCGCGCTTGGCGCGCACCGCGTGCGCGAGGCCCAGCAAGCCGGGCTGCTGCGCGCCGATGTCAACCCGACCCACGTCGTGGCCATTTTTATTCATAGCTGCACCCAGTGGTTTGAGGTGAAATCCCAGCACCAGCACTGGGAGGGCATGGGCAGCGACGCGCAGTATCTGGACGATTTTCTCGCCATTTTCATGGACGGCCTGAAGCCGCCCCCCACCACCGCCGACCAAACCCTCTAATCCTGAGGAGAGCCATTTTGGATCCGATCTTCCAAACAACTGACCGGTCGACCAGTTCACCTGCTGGCCGATGCCATCGACCACCCGCGCTGGCGGCATTGAGCGCCCTGATGCTGCTTGCCGTGGCCTGCACCGGCCAGCCGGACGCTGAATACCCATCTGCAGCCAATGGCCAGCCGGTTCGAATCGCCCCGGTAGACCACGAGCACGCGCCGAGCCGGGTTCGTCTGCCCGGCGTAGTGCGTTCGATTGAACGGGCCGAATTGGCCTTCATGCACTCCGGCCATCTGGCCGAACGTCTGGTGCGGCGCGGTGAGCCGGTTGCGGCCGGCCAGGCGCTGGCCATTCTGCACAATCCAGCGCTGATGCCGGGCGTGGCGGCGGCCGACGCGCGTCGGCGCGAGCTCGACGAGCAAATCGAACACTATGAGCGCGAAACTCGGCGCCTTGAAAACCTGCACCAGCGCGGCCTCATCGCCACCGCCGAGCTGGATCGCACGCGCGCCCAGCGCAACGCTGCCCGCCAGGCGCGCGAGCAGGTTCAGGCCAGTCTAGATGAAGCGCGCGAGCAGTTGGCCGAAGCAACGCTCAGAGCACCCTTCTCCGGCCAGGTGGTCAGCCTGCCGGTTGAAGTCGGGCAGTTTGTCCGCCCCGGTCAGACCATCGTTTCGATCAGCGCGCCGGACCGGCTGGAAGTTGCGCTGCATCTATCCACCCGCCAGGCGACGGGTGTGCAGATCGGCGATGAAGCGCTTTTGATTTCGCTGGCCGGCGGTCCGCGCCTGGCCGGAACCATTCGAGAAATCGGCCTGACCGCACCGGGCCAGCTCGCCGAAACCATCATCAATCTGCCCGCCTCAGCATGGCCCGAATGGCGCCCCGGACAGGCCGTCCACGTCGAACTGGCCCACTCGGGTGAGGCACGTTTGCGCCTGCCCGTCGACGCTCTGCTCGACAAGGGCAGCGGCCAGCCGTATGTGTTTCGGCTGCGTGGCGATCAGGCCGAACGGGTCGAAGTCCATCCCGGCGAACTGACAGGCCGATGGCTGCGCGTAGATGCTGAGCTGCAGGCGGATGATCAGGTGATCGTCGCCGGCCACGGCCAGCTACTCGACGGTGATCGGGTACGCGTGCTGCCATGAAGCTGATTGAAGCGGCACTGGATCGTTCACGTCTGCTGCTGACCGCCGTTTTCATGCTGTCGGCCATTGGCCTTGCGGCCTGGTTCGGCATGGATCGCCAGGAAGACCCGTTTTTCCCGTTCCGCTACGGCAATGTCCAGGTGAGCTGGCCGGGCGCCGAGGCTTCGGAAATCGAGCGCCTGGTGCTCAATCCGCTCGAAGAGGAAATTGCCGGCATCGAAGAGGTGCAGGAAATCCGCGGCACCGCCCGGCTCGGATTTGCTCATGTGATCGTCGGCATGCATCAGCACGTCTACGATACGGACGCCGTGTGGGACCGCATCCGGGTGGCCGTGGCGCGCGCCCAGGCACGCTTTCCGGACGGCGCAGGCCAGGCCCGAATCGAAGACCGGTCGATGGAAACCCACGGCATTGTGCTGGCCGTGACCGGATCGGACGATCTGCTCGAACTACTTGCTGGCGCGCGCAAACTCCGGCGCGAGCTGTTCCGTATTCCCGACATCGGGCGCATCGACCTGCTCGCTGATCCCGGTGAAGTGCTGGTGATTCACCTCGACGATGCCCGCGCCCTGGCTGCGGGTATTGATGTCGACTCCCTGGCGCGGCAGATCGCCGAGCGCAACCGGGTCATCCCCGGCGGCAGCCTGATCAGCGGCGAACGCAGCCTGGTGCTGCGACCGCAGAGCGATTTTGACAGCCTTGAGCAGCTCCGTGAAACGCCCATTCGCACGGCCAGCGGCCAGCTCGTCACTCTGAGCGAAATCGCTACCATCGAGCTCGGCCCCGAGCAGCCGCCAACGACGCGTATGTGGTCCGACGGCCAAGCGGCTGTGGGCCTGGGCATTGTCATCCCCGAAAACCGCCTCAATGCGGTGCGCTTTGGCCACAACCTGCGTGAACTGCTGGCTGAACTGGCGCCCGCTTATGCTCCGCTGCAAATCCAGGAGATGTTCTATCAGCCGCGCTGGGTTGAAAAGCGTCTGAGCGAGCTGGGCCGCTCGCTGCTGCTTGGCGTACTCATTTTGGCGGCATTGCTGCTGCTGACGATGGGCCCAAGGCTGGGGCTGGTGGTGGCCAGCCTGTTGCCCATCGTCACCTTGAGCGCCGTGGCAATCTACGCCATGGGCGGCGGCGTGCTCCACCAGATCGCCGTGGCTGGCCTGGTGATCGCACTGGGCATGCTGGTCGACAATGCCATCGTCATCGTCGAGAACCTGCAGTGGCATATCGATCAGGGCAAACAGCGCGCCCAGGCCGCCGCCGCCGCGGTGTCTGAACTGGCTGCACCGCTGGCCGCAGCAACCGCAACCACGTTGGCCGCATTTGCCCCGCTGCTTCTGGCGCGCGGCGATACAGCCGATTTCACCCGGGCCATTCCGGTGATGGTCATGCTGGTGCTGTTGATCAGCTATGTGTATGCGGTGCTGATCGCGCCCATCCTGGCAGCGAAAGTGCTGCGTCCAAATCAGGCGCACGGTGCAGCGAAACTGGAGGAAATCGGCCATCGCCTGGGCCACTTCGCAGTCACCCACTCCCGGCCCGTCCTGGTCGCAACGCTTATTCTGATTATGGCCACCGCGGCATTGAGCGGCTTCATCCAGCGCGATTTCTTTCCGAGCACGGATCGCAACCAGCTCATCGTCGACCTGTACTTTGCCGAAGGCACCCAACTTGAACACACCGCTTTGCATGGCAGTGATCTGGCCGAATCCCTGCGTGCCCTGCCGGAAGTTCAGCAGGTCCATCAGTTCGCCGGATTCAGCGGCCCGCGTTACTACTACAACCTGGTCCAAATTCCCCGCTCACCGCACCTGTCCCGTCTGGTGGTATTCACTGACGACGACAGTCAGCTCCCGGCGGTCATGAACTGGATTGATCGGTATGGGCCGGAGCGCATTCCCGGCGCCGAAATCGTCGCCCAGCGGCTGGGCCAGGGCCCGGCGGTCGAGGCGCCGATTGAGATTCGGCTGTATGGAGACGATCCCGCCGAACTGGCCCATGCCAGCCGCCAGGTGCTGGCCGCCGTGCGCGCAACGCCGGGGACACGCGATGCGCGCGACACGCTCGGCCAGGGGTTACCCACCCTGAATCTGCGTATTGATGATGCCCAGGCGGCCCGCTATGGCATCGAGCGGGCCGATATTGCCGCCGTCATCGCACGCGCCAGCCTTGGCGAGCAAATTTCAAGCTGGCGGCTCGGCCGTGAACCGGTGCCGATGCGCATTCGCAGCCCCGAAGGACAGGATCTGCCGGAGCACGCCCTGGCCGGTTTGCAAATCGCCACCAGCAGCGGGCTCGCGCCGCTGGATCAGTTTGTCGAGTTCGAGCTGAATCTCCAGCCGGCGGTGATTCTGCATCGCGATCTGCAGCGCATGACCTCGGTGCTGGCTGAAACCGACGATGCAGTCAGCTACAGCCAGATCGCCGTTGAGCTCAAACCACGCCTGGATGCACTTGAACTGCCGCCCGGGGTTCGACTGGAACACGGCGGTTTTGCCGCCGAAGCCGACAGCGCCAACAGCGCGCTGCTCCGGTCGCTGCCGATCGGCGTTGTCCTGCTGATTGGCTTTCTGCTGTGGCAGTTCAATTCACTGCGCCTGGTGGCACTGGTGCTGCTGACCATACCGCTGGCGGCCATCGGCGTGATCCCGGGCCTGATTCTGACCGGCCAGCCGTTCAGCTTTACGGCCACGCTCGGTGTGGTCGCATTGATCGGCGTCGTGGTCAACAACTCCATTGTCCTGATCGACCTGATGCAACGCCAGCGCCGCGCCGGCCTGAGCATTGATCAGGCCGTATCAAGCGCCGTAGGCCGGCGCATTCGACCGATACTCCTGACCACGGCGACCACCGTGGTCGGGCTGCTACCGCTGACCTTCACCGATTCAACCCTGTGGCCGCCCATGGCCTGGGCAATCATCACCGGCCTGCTCGCCTCGACCCTGCTGACCCTGATGGTCATCCCGGCGGCCTACCGACTGATCGCCCACCGCACGGACTATTCGATGTAACTTAAATGCCGCTGTATATCGCCCGCCAGATTGCTTATCCAGCTATTGAAATTGGAGTGAATATGCTCCGTGCCGCCAACCCGCTCATAGTCGAGATTATGTGAATCGACATACGTCAGGCTGACCTGATTGGCGTCATAGCGAATACCTACCCGGGCAAAATGGCTGCGCACGTGCAGATCAGCCACAATCCGGCCGTCGCTGCGCTCGTGCACCGACCAGCCACGGCTACGCATGGAGTCAAGAATGGCCTGCTCAACATCGGCCACGCTGGCCACGGCCGGAACGTTGACCTGGCGCGGACTGTCCAGCACCGGCGCTGACGCGCAGGCCGCAACCAACAGCGTAAACAAGACTACAACCAACAGTTTTTGCATCGACATGATCAATTCCCTCCCGATTCATCAATCCGTGCAGAATACCACCACAAACAATCCGCGCTTGCCGCCAGCCGCGCTGGCGCCTAAAATAGCCATCTTCGGGCGATTAGCTCAGCGGGAGAGCACTGCCTTCACACGGCAGGGGTCGCTGGTTCGATCCCAGCATCGCCCACCAAGTAAAACAAGGGCTTGGCCCGTCGCTTCGGCGGGCCTTTTTCTTTCTATACGGCCAAGTACGGCAAGGCCAATTTGGCGTACGGCAACCGGTACGGCAGAATCTGGATGCTCTTGTATCCGCACGCTGGTGCCAACCATCACTGCATGGCCCAGTGTAGCCGGGCCTACATGAAGCGCCTAGAGACAAGCTGAATGTGGCAATACTTCCGATGGCATTGGCCCGGATCTTTCACGAATTCCGGCCGCCCTCGCTCGTCCCTTGCCCGCAGGCGGAATTTTCCTCAGTCGGGCGTATGGCCTGATACGCCACTTCTTCGGAAAATCCCATGTGCGAACAATGTCCTGCGCGATCATCGCGCGAATTCAATGAAAGATCCGGGCTGGTAAGTCCGAGATTTCGTTGATCGCTGCGAGTACGGTCTGAAATGAGGGTGACCTAAGTTTTCGCTGAGTTTTCTACCTCGGTTATCTGAGCAAGTAGCTATAATGCGGGCCGGTTAGAGGGAATCGTGCAGCAGGTATATGATTGCAATGATTAAAAATCGCGTTGATCTGTGCAGGAGTGCCGGGGTTTTTGCTCTTGTCTTTTCCTTGAGTCTGTTGGCGGGATGCGCCACCTTGGGCTACCCGCCGGTGCCTGACTACCAAATCGAGCCGCAGGCAAGAGTTGGCTTCTATATCGACGGTATTGGCGGAAACCCGATCCATTCGCACGTAGGGACCACGATATTCAATAATTTTACAAAAATGTACGACCAGATCTGGCCACTAGAGGAGCATGCCATCGCTTCGCTGAAAGCCGAGGCGGTGCGCCATAGCCTGGTTGCCGTGGACTTGCGCGGCGCCGGTCTGGATGGAGAGGTGCTGGCGGCACTGATGACGACCAGTAGCGAAGGCTGGGAGTACACCCCGGAAGGCGCGGATCTCGCCGCGCGAATTGTGGACGAACATCGCCTGGATGCAGTCGTGGTAATGCGTGGCCTGGAACGCCACCAGGTGACCTATATATGCGGATACGGTGGTTGCCAGAGTACGAGTGCTGAAGGCATGGGCGTGCTGAGTCGTGGTATGTTCGGCCATCTCAATTTCAGCGCTGTGCCGGCCATCGCAATGCAGGTTTACGTGCTTGAGCCTCGGGTCAATCTCGCTCGTTATGGCGCTCTGGCAGAACAACTTCGGGTGAACCAGAACACGGTGAACCTGAGAGGGAAGGTAGAGCGACCCGACGACCTCAAGGAGCTGGATGAGGATCTTCTGGCCACGGTCAGGGAGGCTCTGGAGCAGCGAATTGAGGAACTGATAGACAGTGTATTCGAGATGCTGATGAATCCCGCTACTTAAAGTTCAGGACACTCGCGATCCTGTCAGAATCGCCTGGACCAGGCGCGCAAATTCTCGGGAACCTCTCAGGAGCACGATTAATATCGGGCGAAAGGTCTATATGGAAATTTATCGACATGAGCTGTTAACATGTCGATTCCGTCGATATCAGCAGCTCCCCAGATATACAGCCACGAGCTGATGCAGGTTATTTTCGAGCAACCATACTGCCGCATCAGCTGACTGGTCGAGCGCGACATTGCGAAGCGGCAGACCGCCTCGGTGTACCTCAAGGAACTGGCCGGTATCGGCGTACTTGAGGATCGTCAGGAAGGCCCCGAGAAGCTCTTTATGCACCCGAAACTGATGCGACTGATGACCCGCGACCAGAACGAGCTCGTCCCCTACCCCGCTTGATAGTAATGAGATCGTTCATCAGCAGACATACTGCGGTTCAGAACCGGTAACCGGCAAGGCGCGCGAGCGGGAGACATGTGAGCCCCGTCGCAAGCTCCGGCTGCAAGCTTTGGATGGTCTACCGTAAAGCGTAGCGTAAATCCGATCCTTTGGGCTCTAACTCAGCCAGCCTTCGATACGACTGCGCGCCTGCGGATGATGCAACATGCCCAGGTGTGTAGTCGCCGGCAAGACCAGACGGTGCGCGTCGGGGATGGGCAGACAGCGGGCCGGGTCTGCGTGCTCGCCCAGCGCGCTGGCAACCGGGACCAGGCCATCGCCGATCCAGCGTGAGCGCAGGGAGTGCGGGTCGGGGTCGGTGGTGGCTGCGATGACGTGGTAGTCGGCATGTTCGATAGCGGCCACGGCCTGGAAAATTTCTTCGGTGGCGGCCGGCGTATTGTTCGAGCTTGCTGCCGGCTCAAGCAGCCGGCCATGGCGCAGGTCGACGATGCCGGCTGAGCGCAGTTGGCCGATGCGGGCAAACGGTGCGCTGTAGGGGCTCAGCATCAGCAGGCTATCAAGCTGGTGGCCCAGACGCTCCAGCGGCGCGCCGTGGTGCGGGCTGCCGAGCATGATGACCTTGCTCAGCCGCCCGGCCCAGGCGTAGCGGTCGACGGCAGCAAAATGACAGGCGCTGCGCGCCACCAGCCCGCCCATGCTGTGGCCGAGCAGGACAATTTCCTCAACCGCCACCGGCCAGGCGGCGACCAGCGTTTCGATCAGCTCGGCCAGCTCGCGGCCGTTGTCGGCAATTCGGCGCCCGGTGTTGTAGTTGAGGTAAAGCGGGGTCAGGCCTCGCGTTCGGCAAAGCTGCTCGGGCAGGCTTTCGGCCGTGTCGGCCGAGGCCCACTGCAAATCGTTCATGCACAGGCCGTGAATCGCAATCAGGAGTCTGCCGCTGTGGCCCGGCAGTTGGCGCGTCAGGGCTTCGGGGTCTAGCCTCAGGGCCTGCCCGTGCTGACGCAGGCGCATGGGCAAGGCCAGCGGATTGGCACTGGCTTCGAGATGGTCGCCCAAGACCCCGTTGAGCGAAGCCAGCAGTTGTTCGCGCCGCGGCGAGGAAGCGCGTGCACTCAAATGCGGCAAAATCTGGCCGAAGGCAAAATCGGCGCTGCCGCCGACCCAGCCGGTGATCGAGTGAATCGAGCGATAGACCAGCCGGGTGATCCCTGGCCGAGAGCGGGTTCGGCCCCGGCCCAGCGGTGGGGCGACGCCGGCAATCGTGGCATGTAACTGCTCGACCAGGCCGGTTGTACCGATCACCCCGTCGACCGCCAGTCGGGTCAGGCCATGCAGGTCGGAGGGGTGAAGGTGGGCAAGCTGGGACAAAGGCAAAGGCTCGGTGTGATCAACAGCCGACAGTATGCCGCAAATGTCGTCCTGAATACTTGCACAGGTGCCGGCAAGTACTTCTGCCATTCTCGGGACTGCCCGCCGTCGGCCGGCAAACCCGACAATACCTGCACCTGCCCATGACTTCAGGGCCATGCGCAGTTTGCAGCTTTGCTGTATCTTCGGCCCTTCTTGATCCCTCAGCCGGAACCCCTCACCATGTCTTTCTGGAAGATTTGCACGCTGTTTCTGAGCCTGATTCTGTCGACCGCCGCGCTGGCCGAAGCGACCCATTTGCTGCGCCAGCCGGCCGTTTCGGCAGACCACATCGCCTTTGTCTACGCCGGTGATCTGTGGCTGGCCGATCGCGATGGCGCCAACTCGCGTCGGCTGACCAGTAGCCCGGCCGGGGAGAGCAATCCTCACTTTTCGCCCGACGGCAAGCTGATCGCCTTTGCCGCAAACCATGAAGGCAATATCGATGTGCATGTCATCAGCATCGACGGCGGCAATCCGACCCGTCTGACCTGGCACCCGGGGGACGATATCCCGGTTGGCTGGTCGGCCGACGGCGCATCCGTGGCCTTCGCCTCATCCCGCGAGACCGATCACGGCCGTTCAGACCAGCTCTACCATGTGGCGGTGGCCGGCGGTGCGCCGATCAAGCAGATGGAAGCGCGCTTTTTCCGTGGCCAGTGGAGCGCCGACGGCGAGCGCCTGGCCTACATTGATTTTGGCCCGGCCTACAACGGCCTGTATGGCGGCTCGGCTGGCTGGCGCGGCTACCGCGGCGGCACCACGCCTTCGATTCGCGTGCTCAACCCGTCCAGCGGTGAAATACGGCGCATTCCGGGCGAGCGGGTCAACGATCTCAACCCGCTGTGGTACGGCGATTCGATCCTGTTTTTGTCCGATCGTGATGACAAGATTTTCAACCTGTTCCAGGCCGACCCGGTCAACGGCGATGTTATGCGCCTGACCGACCAGGACCGCTGGGACATTCGCTCGGCCGCCCGTCATGATCGCCATGTGGTGTTTGAGGCCGGCGGGCGCCTGCATGAAATCGACCTGGAAACGCGCAGCCGGCGCACGCTCGAAATTGAGCTCAACCCGGACCTGTCCCAACTGGCGTCCGGCTGGCGCAATGTACGCGGCAATATCCAGGGTGCACGCATCTCGCCAACCGGTCAGCGCGTGGTGGTGACCGCTCGCGGCGAGATTTTCACCGTCCCGGTCGAGCATGGTTCGACTCGCAATCTGACCGCAACCGACGGGGTGCGCGAGTACCCGGCCCTGTGGTCGCCGGCCGGCGAGGAAATCGCCTGGATTGTCGAATCGCTCGACGGCCAGACGCTGGTGATCGCCGACCAGTCGGGGATCGGCGAGCGCCGGGAATTGGAGCTGGGTACGGACTTCTACCAGCTCCTGGCCTGGGATGCCAACAGCGGCGCCAATCGCGGTCGAATCGTCTTTTCCGACAATCGCCTCGGCCTGCATGTCATCGACCTGGACAATGGCCGGGTACGCGAAATTGCGCACAACATCCGCCACGATGACTTCGATGTTGCCTTCTCACCGGGCGGCCGCTATCTGGCCTATACCCTGCGCCAGGCCAACTACTTTCGCGATCTGTTCATCCATGATTTCAACGACAGCCGCTCGCACAGGGTCACCGATGGCATGGCAGACGTTGCTGCCCCGGCGTTCAGCCCTGACGGTGGCTACCTGTACTTTGCCGCTTCAACCAACTCAGGCCCGGTCCAGTTTGGCCTTGATATGTCCAGCCAGGAGCGTCCGTTTCGGGCCGGTATTTACGGCCTGGTCCTGGCCGCCGAAGGTGAATCCCCGCTGGCCCCGCGCTCAAGCGAGGAAGAGCCAGGCAGTGGCAAGGATGATGAAAATGGGAAAGATGAAGGTGAAGACGAAGCGGTCACCACCCGAATTGACTTCGATGGCCTGATGGCGCGCATGGTCGCCCTGCCGGTGGCCGAAGGCAACTATTTTGGGCTGGCCGTGGCCCATGACGGCAGCCTGATCTACATCCATCGAACCCAGCCGGGCGCCACCGCCGAGCCGCCCGGCGAGCAGTGGGCGCGCGATCACCGACTGATGCGCTTCGATTTCGACAAACGCGAAGCCAACCGCCTGCTGACCGGCGTCCAGGGTTTCGACCTGGCCGCCGGCAGAAAGCATATTGCCATCAGCCTTGCCGATGGCAGCCTGACCACGGCCGAAGTCGGAGCCGAGCTTGATCTGGAGGCGCTCGATCTATCCGAGCTTCGCATGCACATCAACCCGCGCAAGGAGTGGGCCCAGATTTTTGACGAAGGCTGGCGCTTCCAGCGTGATTTCTTCTATGCCGAAAACCTGCATGGCCTGGATTGGGACGCGGTGTATGCCCAGTACCGCCCCCTGCTGGATCACGTCGGCCGGCGCGAAGACCTGAATGAGCTGATGGTCGAAATGATCGCCGAACTGCATGCCGGGCATAACCGGGTCGGCGGTGGCGACGTCTACCGCGAATCCGGCCCGGGTGTGGGCTTGCTGGGCGCGAACTTCGAGATTGCCGACCAGCGCTGGCGGATCAGCAAGGTTTACTCCGGCGAGGCCTGGAACCCGTTCATTCATGGTCCGCTGACCCGTCCGGGTGCTGAAGCACGGGCCGGCGAATACATTCTGGCGATCAATGGCCACAAACTCACTGCCAACGACAACCTGTTCAAATATCTGCACAATACCGTCGACAAACAAATCACCCTGCGCGTTGGCCCGCGCGCCGATGGCGGCAATGCCCGCAACATCGTGGTCGAGCCGGTTGGCAACGAGAGCGGGATGCGTCTGTGGAGCTGGGTCGAGACCAATCGCCAGACCGTAGAACAAGCCACGGATGGCCGGGTCGGCTACATCTACCTGCCCAACACCGCAGGTCCCGGCTATACCTTCTTCAACCGCATGTTCTACGCTCAGCTCGACCGCGAAGCGGTGATCATCGACGAGCGTTCCAACGGCGGTGGCCAGGCGGCCAACTACATCGTCGAAGTCCTGAGCCGCCGCCACCTGTCAAACTGGGTCTACCGCGATGGCCTGATCTCAAGCACGCCGATGGGTGCCCTGCACGGCCCAAAAATCATGCTGATCGACCAGGATGCCGGCTCCGGCGGCGACTGGCTGCCCTATGCCTTTCGCGAGCTGGAAATCGGCACCCTGATGGGTACACGCACCTGGGGCGGCCTGATTGGCATCTTCATGAACCCGCTCCTGGTTGACGGTGGCATGATGACCGTGCCGTATTTTCGCTTTGTCGATACCGCCAACAACTGGTCGGTTGAAAACGAAGGGGTGGCTCCGGACATCCGTGTCGAGCTCGATCCGACCGCAACCAACGCCGGCCGCGACAGCCAGCTCGAAGCCGCGATCTCTGAAATTCTCGACCAGCTCGAAAACCACCGCGACGAAATCCACCGCGAACCGCCTCTGCTACCGACCGAACTGGGGCGCTGATGGGCTTGAGGGAGCCTTTGCGAAGGCTCCTTCAGGCCTGGGCCTTCTTTACGAACTCCGACTTGAGCTTCATAGGGCCGAAACCATCGATCTTGCAGTCGATATTGTGGTCACCCTCAACCAGACGAATATTGCGAACCTTGGTGCCGGCCTTGAGTACCGAACTGGAACCCTTGACCTTCAGGTCTTTGGAGACAGTCACCGAGTCTCCGTCTGACAGGACGTTCCCCACAGCATCTTTGTAGATCGGCAATTCCTCAGCGGCAGCCGGGCCATCTCCGGCCGACCACTCGTGCCCACATTCAGGGCAGACGAGTAATATTCCGTCGTTGTAGGTGAACGAAGAGCTGCACTCGGGGCAGTTGGGTAGTGCGGTCATTTCCAATGTCTCGTTGTAAGGCCTGTTCTTGCCAGGCAAAGTAGCGTCGGCAGCAGTGCGTGGCCGGTTTGCCGCAGGCAAGTACGCCATGCGCATTGCCGTCAAACGCGTGAAGCCCCTATTCTACGCCGAGCCGCTTGCTCCACGAGCGCACGGGGTCTGGGCCAGACTCGTCGGCTGTTTCCCCGGCGAAAGGCGCTCCGCGTAGAATGGGCCCGAGCTTTTTGGAGCACGCTGGAATGAACGCATCGACGCCGTCGGGCCGGATGCCATGATCGCGTTGATGATCGTGGTCGGCATGGTTCTGGGCCTGGTTCTCGGTGAAGCCTGGTTGATGACCATGCTCATTGGCGAGAGTCGCTGGCTGGCCATCCTGGGCGGCGGCGCAGTTGGCGGGCTGTCGGCGCTGGTCCACCGGCAGGGCCAGCGGATCGCGGCTCTGGAGCATCGGCTGTCCGGCACTGCAGCCAGTGAACCGTCACGGCCGGCAACGCCGGCGCCGGCTGCGGCACCCGCGTCGCCCGGTGTCAGCACGGCAGTTGAACCGGAGCCGGCGACTGCCGCCCTCGTCGATCGCGAATCGATCGGCCCGCGTCCAGGCTTGAGCACCAGTCTCCGCGCTGGTGAGCGACCCGCCCCGACTTCCAGCCGGACGGGACTGATTCAGCGTCTCAGTCACTGGTTCACCCATGGCAACGCGCCGGTCAAGATTGGCGTACTGGTATCGCTGATCGGCCTGGCCGCTTTGCTGCGGCACGCCAGTGAGCAGGGCTGGCTCAAGCTGCCGATCGAATGGCGCCTGATTGGTATTGTGCTGCTCGCATTGTTGATGCTGGCCATTGGCTGGCGTCAGCGCAATGCACGGCGAATCTTCGGGCTGAGCCTGCAGGGCGGCGCCATTGGCGCGCTGCTGCTGACCTTGTTCGCGGCCGTGCGTCTGTACTTGCTGGTTCCCACATCGCTGGCTTTTCCGATCATGATCATTCTGGTTGCCGCGGGCGTAGTTCTGGCGACCAAACAGCAGGCCATCAGCCTGGCCATCTTTGCTCTGTTGGCCGGCTTTGCCTCGCCCTTTTTGATCGCCACCGGCGACGCTCAGCCGGCACTGCTGTTTTCCTGGTATGCGGTTCTGAACCTGGCCGTGTTCGCGATTGCCTGGTACCAAAACTGGCCGCTGTTGAACCGGATCGGCTTTATATTCACCTTCGCTCTGGCCACTCTTTGGGGCGTTCTGGCCTGGTCACCGGCCCATTACCCGCTAGCTCAGGGCTTCCTGCTGCTGTTCTTTGCTTTCTACTTACTGATTCCAATCCTGCTGTGCCGACGCGGTGGAAAACTCGAAGCCGTACTGGTCTTCGGCCTGCCACTGATGGCCTTCCCGCTGCAGATTGTTCTGCTTGGGGCCGAACGCATGCCGGTTGCCGCTGCCGCTGTGATTGCCGCACTGGTGTATGCCATCAGTGCCCGAATACTGTATCGCCTGCCCGGACTCAAAGCGCTCGCCCAGGCTCACGCGGTGCTGGCCATCGGCCTGGCCACTCTGGCTGTGCCGTTTGCTTTTTCCGGCCCGACCATTACTGTGATCTGGGCCCTGGAAGGTGCAGCTCTGGTGTGGTTCGGCTGTGCGCAAAACCGTCGTCTGAGCCGCTTGACCGGCATTGCCTTGCAAGCCATCGCGGGCTTGGTGTGGCTGGCCGGGGCAATGTTTTACTGGGGCGATCCGGGGCTGATCCTGCTTAATCACCTGCACCTGGGCAGCCTTGCGCTGGTACTGGCGGGGTTGATTTCTGCCTGGTGCTATCAGCGCTCGTCAGCGCGGGCCTGGCGGATCAACCTGTTGGCTGTTTGGGCGCTGGGTTTCTGGCTGATCGGCGGCTGGAGCGAGATCATTCGCCAGGCCGCTCACTGGCCGACCACAACCGCCATGGTCGGTCAGCTTGCCCTGACAGTGCTGCTCTGGTCCTGGCTACGGCGCCGCTGGAGCTGGGCCGCGGCCGGGCCGGTGCCGATGCTGGCGCTGCTGGGCTGCAGTCTGCTGGTGTTCGTCCAAATGGAAAGCACCAATCCCCTGGCGGGCTGGAACGCGCTGGTCTGGCTGGGCGTACTGGGCGCGTTTTTGGCCGGCGACCGCTGGCTGGCCTCAGCCGACGATATCTGGCGAGCGCCGAGCGCCGTGGCCGGCCACGTTGCACTGCTGACTGTCGTTGTCGTCAGCATCATTCACTATCTTGGCGAACTGGGCTGGCTCGGCCCGGGCTGGAGCTGGCTGATTGCCGGCGCGCCGGTGCTGCTGCTGACCGCTTGGCTGATTGGCGGACGTTCAACGCCGCTGCGCGCAGCCGCGGTCGATGAGCGGCTGCAGCGCGGATTGATCGGCCTGGCGCTGATCACCCTGGTCCTTGCCCTGGCTGCAAGCCTGCCGGCCAGCGGTACTGCCTCACCGCTGCCCTGGCTGCCGGTACTCAATCCGCTGGAGGTCGCTCAGTTGCTTGCTTTGGCGCTGATCTTCACGACCGCACGGCAAAGCGACCGGCTGCGGATCGAGCTGTCGCTGACCCTACCTGCCGTCCTTTTGCTGACCACGCTGTCAGTCATGGCATTGCGCGCCAACCATCACCTGCTCGGCATTGAATGGCAGCTTGCCCGACTGCTCGACGCCGCCAGCGTGCAAGCCAGCCTGAGCGTGCTCTGGACCACGCTGGCCGTAGTCGCCTGGGTGACAGGATCAAAGCGCCAGGTGCCGATGCTGTGGTGGACCGGCGCCGCACTGATGGGTATCGTGCTGGTCAAACTGCTGCTGCTAGATCGACAATTCCTGACGACCGTGGCCGGCATCGTGTCTTTCCTCGCTTTCGGTCTGCTGTCGATTCTGGTCGGCTACCTGGCTCCGGCACCACCGAAACGCGTTCGCCCTGGAGAACCCGCCTAATGAACCGCTCTTTCTTGCCGCTGGCTGCATGGACTCTGGCGTTCGCCATAACCGGTCTGGCGGCGAGCGAGGCCGAACGCCATGCCTGGAGCTGGCCGCTGGAGCCTGACCGCGAAGCATCGCTTTGGCGCGTGCAACTGGATTCTGAGTTGATCTCTTCCCTTAACCGGCCGCAGGCCGATGATCTGCTGATCGTTGACAGCCAGGGTCAAAACGTGCCATTTGCCCGGATTGAGCGCGCGGCCCTGATCGAAACGCTCAAAGACAGCCAGGCGCTCGACTTCAGCTCCAGCCGAGTTGTTGAGGAAAGCGAGCGGGGCTCCGGCCTCGAGCTGCTGCTGGATCGCGCCGATACCCACCTGGTTGTGCGCGCTCCGGTCCAGACCACTCAGCCCGACGTCACCGGTCGACTGGTATTCGAAGCCCTGATCGCGGCACCGCTCAACCGCTCCGATCTGCCAAACCTGGAGCTGGTATTGACGCTGGAAAGCATGCAACCGCTGAATCTGGATTGCCGTTTGCGCGATGCTGATTCGGACGAACCGGCCCAGCGCCGGGCGCGGTTTGATGAAATCGGCGACTCGCGCCCGCGACGCTTTCAGGCCAAACTGTCAATTAATGAGCTGCCGCAGGCCTGGCACCTTGTCTGCCATGCCCGACGCGCAGCACCGGCAGACCTGAATCTGGTTGCCGCCCGGCTCGACAGCCGAGGCCACAGGGATCACGCCGGGTATGCGGTACTCAAGCCTGTGCTGCGACCAAGCGAGTCTGTGCCGGGCAGTCTGGAGTTTGAGCTGGATGGACCTTTTCTCGCCCGTCGTCTGCGCCTGTCGGGTCTGGCAGATAATCTGCTCAGTGAGCTGGTGATCGAATCACGTGCCGGGGCTGACCAGACCTGGCAGCCGCGCGCGCAGGGCGTCTTGTCCACCCTGCCCGATTCCGAAGCCGCAATCTATCCGCTGCAGCGGCCGGATCGACGCGATCGCTGGTGGCAGATTCGTTTCGAGCCGCCCCTGCCGCAGACCCCTGAAGTCAGCCTGGAGGTGGACATCGAGCAGCTTGTTTTGCTCGCCCAGGGCAGGCCTCCCTGGCGGCTGCTCGCCGGCAGCCTCGAGCCCACACCCGCCCAGCCCGGCAAACGTATCATGGAGCAAGGTTTGGCCCATCAGGGCCCGGCCTGGAGCTGGCCATTGCTTGAAACCGGCCCCCGCCACGTTGCCGGCGGCCCGAGCGTGCTCCAGCCGATTCCTGAGCCGCTGCCGTGGCCCAGCATCCTGCTCTGGGCCGTTCTGCTCGGCGCAAGCGCCGCCGTCTTGTGGCTGGCCGTGCGTTTACTGAATAGCAAATGAAGGTCTGAGGAAGAGGACAGAGGACAGCAACAGATGGTCGTGAGGCTTTCCTGCACCGCACAAGAACCTCTATGATGTTTCCGCTGACGATTGAGGACAAGATGCGATGGAATGGCTGAGTTGGGATTTGCTGATCTGGGCCGTGTGGGTGCTGGCCTTTGTGCTCGTTGTGGTCGGGCTGGCGGGTACGATTCTTCCTCTGCTTCCTGGCGTGCCACTGGTGCTGCTGGGCCTGTTTCTGATCGCCTGGATCGACGGTTTCGAGCGGGTGGGATGGTGGACGCTGCTGTGGCTGACCGTGCTCACCATCCTGTCGGTGGTCATCGACTTCATTGCCACAGCCGAAGGCGCCAGGCGCTTCGGAGCCGGCCGCCTGGCCATTCTGGGCGCCACACTGGGCCTGCTGTTTGGTCTGTTCTTCGGGCTGCTGGGAATACTTCTCGGCCCCTTCGTTGGCGCCGTTCTCGGTCACATGGCCGGCCGCGCCGGCCTGGATGCCTCGCTGCGGGCCGGCGTGGGTGCAACCCTTGGTGTCATGGCCGGCACGATCGCCGGTGTTGCCATCGGCTTTTTGATTGTGATCTGGTTTGCTCTGGCCTGGTGGCTGTAGAGGGATGTTCCGGTTACGCCTTCGGCCTTCCTGATTACCCATGAATCTCAGCGATGCCGAGCTTGGTAAAACTACTGAAACCGCAGATTGCGCAGATGAACGCAGATTCAAAAGTTGGAAAGGAAATCAATAAGTCTTGAATCGCAAAGCAGCGAAGCAACAAAGGACGCAAAGAAGGAAGGAATAGTATTGGATAAGAAAAATTGCGTGGAACCACAGCCATGAGCCGAGTCTGATCTTTTCAAATTTGAATTTTTCGCGCTCTTTGCTGCTTTGCCCCTTTGCGATTCAAAGATTTTGATTGAAAACGTAAAATCTCACCGCAAGCCGACCCGGCATGGCGGCGCAATCTGCGGTTCCAAAAATTTGGCGCGGTCGATAGCTGAAAGAAGTATGTAACCAGGTCGGCCTTTACCAAGGCCATCGAAAGTATTGCCACATTCAGGAATGAAATAAACCGGATGCTCGAAACAGCTACTAATTTTCTTTGGTCCTACGCGCTGGTGTTCGTGCTTGTCGCCATTGGCCTGGGTTTTACCATCGGTTCGCGCTTTGTGCAGCTCCGTTACTTCGGCGCGATGTTTGGCGTGCTTGGACAGGCCTTCAAGCATCATACGGGTCATGTTTCGTCGTTCCAGGCGCTGACGCTGAGCGTTGCCGGTCGCGTGGGCGCTGGTAATATTGCTGGGGTGGCTGTGGCCATTACCCTGGGCGGCCCCGGCGCGGTGTTCTGGATGTGGATGGTCGGTCTGATCGGCATGGCCACCAGCTTTTTCGAGTGCACCATCGCCCAAGCCTACAAGACCCGCGACCATCGCACCGGCACCTTTCGCGGTGGGCCGATGTACTACATGCAGAAAGGATTGGGTAGCCGAAAACTTGGCATGGTGTTTACCTTACTGCTGTTGTTCACCTTCGGCTTGGCCTTCGTTGCTCTGCAGTCGTTCACCGCGTCGTCGTCGCTGGAAGAGGCATTCGGGATTCCGGTCCATATCACCGGTATTGTGCTGACCATACTCATCGGCATCACCATTTTTGGTGGCGTGCAGCGCATCTCGCAGGTCAGCGAGGTCATTGTGCCGCTGATGGCCGTTGCCTATATGCTGGTCGCACTCGGCGTGGCGCTGTTCAATCTCGACGCGATCCCGGCCACCCTTGGCATCATCATGCAAAGCGCCTTTGGCACGGAGCAGGCCGTGGGTGGTGGCATCGGGGGGGGCATCGCCGTGGGTGTACGTCGTGGGCTGTTCTCAAACGAGGCTGGGCTGGGCAGCGCCCCCAATGTGGCTGCCGTAGCCTTCGTGCCCCATCCGGTCCATCAGGGCATTGTTCAGTCGTTCAGCGTATTTATCGACACGCTCATCATCTGTTCGGCCACCGCATTCATCATCATCGTGGCCGGCATGCACGAGGTCGGCTCAACCGACAATGGTGTGGTGCTCACGCAGCTGGCAATGAGAGAGCACGTCGGCCCTTGGGGTGAGACCTTTGTGAGCATCTCGCTGCTGCTGTTTGTGTTCAGCTCGATTCTCTACAACTTCTATCTGGGCGAGAATGCTTCGTACTGGATCAATCCGGACAACTCCTGGCTGTTCTTCATCTTCCGCGTGCTGATGCTGGCGCTGATCATGTGGGGCTCGATGCAGGATCTGACGACGATCTTCAGCTTCGCCGACTTGACCATGGCGCTTCTTGCCATCGTCAACCTGGCCGCACTACTCTGCCTGGCCAAGGTCGGCTTCCGCCTGATGCGCGATTACGATGATCAGTCCAGGGCCGGCAAGGTACCGGTGTTCGATCCGGCCAGATTCGAGGATCTGGACCTGGACCACGATGCCTGGTCTGATGCTGTCAGGATTGTTGAAGACGATTAAATACGGGCTTTGGTCGCTTGGTCGCCTGGACTTCCTGGGGCGTTGAACTCTTGTGTCTCTCAACTGCCCTCAGAGAAACGCGCTCAAACACAGGCTGATCAGACCGCCGGAGAAGATGCCGAGTGCAAGCATCGACAGGCCGTTGATGGTTAGCACAGATCCGAAATCGGCCGGTGCATTGGCTGCTTCAGATTGATCGGGCTCGTCGAAATACATCAGTTTGACGACGCGTAGATAGTAGAACGCGCCGATGACTGCGCTGATCACCGCGATGATCGCCAGGCCGACGTATCCGGCTGCAAGGGCTGCAGCGATCACCTGCCATTTGGCAAAAAACCCGATGAACACCGGGATGCCGGCCAGCGAGAACATGACCATCAGCATCATCAGGGCGTACCAGGGGTTGCGTTTGGCCAGGCCCTTGAGGTCGTCGAGGTTCTCGGCTTCGAGGTGGTCTTTGGACAGCAGGATCAGGACGGCGAACGCGCCAGCTGACATCAGTGCATAGGCGATGGCGTAATACATTGCCGCTGCATAGCCCTCGGACGTGCCCGGCAGCAGGCCGAGCAGAATGAAGCCTACGTGGGCGATGGTCGAGTAAGCCAGCATCCGCTTGATATTGGCCTGGGCGATGGCGACGATGTTGCCGACCAGCATCGACAGCGCGGCGAGCACATAGAGCATGCTTTGCCAGTCTGCGTGCAGTTCGATCAGGGCGTTGTCGAGCAGGCGAATCGCCAGGGCAACCGCGGCCAGCTTCGGCACCGAACTCAGAAACAGGGTGATCGGCAGCGGAGCGCCGTGGTAGACGTCCGGAAGCCACATGTGCAGCGGCACGGCCCCGAACTTGAAGGCGATACCAATCATCAAAAACACCAGACCGAAGGCGAGCAGCATACTGTCACCGATGCCGGTGGTCAGTGCGGCACTGATATCTCCGAGGGCCAGGCTGCCGGTGGCGCCGAAGATCAGGCTCATGCCGAACAGCAGCATGCCCGAGGCCAGCGAGCCGAGCACGAAATACTTGACCGCCGCCTCCGAACCCTTCAGGGAGCTGCGGTCTAGGGCGACCAGGGCGTAGCTGGACAGGGTCAGCAGCTCAAGGCCGAGATACACGGTCAGCAGAGAGCTGGCCGAAATCAGCACCATGGCCCCCAGCAGGGCGAGCAGACTCAGACTGTAGAACTCACCCTTGAACAGATTAAAGCGGCGCAGGTATAGCTTGGCGTAGACAAAGACGCCGACCATGAGCAGATAAGAAAACAGCTTGAGCACATCGCCAAAGCGGTCGCGCACAAAGGTTTCGCTGAAGGCAAACGCAATCTCGCCGGGCGCCATCATGGTGCCCAGGGTCAAAACAGCCGGCACAGCCAGGGCGATCAAAGCCAGGATGTGGGTCAACCCGCGGCGCTTGTCGGGGATGAACAGATCAGCCAGCAGTACCACACAGGCCATGCTCAGCAATGCAATTTCGGGCAGCGCGAGCTGCAGTTCGGCAATCGTCATGTCGAATTATCCACTCTTGCTCTGCATGATGTGCTCGACCAGGTTCTGTACCGACGGCTGCATCAGTTCAACCAGCGGGTAAGGCCACAAGCCCAGCCCCAGAATGAAGACGGCCAGGGTCGTGAGCATGAACCACTCGCGGCCGTCGAGCTTTTTCAATGAGGCCACGTTGTCGTTGGCCACCTCACCGTAAAACACGCGTCGAACCAGCCACAGGCTGTAGCCCGCGCCTAGCATCAAGGTGATGGCCGCACCAAAGGCGATCCAGAAGTTGGCGTGGAAAGCGGCAATGATGACCATGAATTCGCCGACAAAGCCGGAGGTGCCCGGCAGGCCCGAGTTGGCCATGAAAAACATCACCGCGAAGGCGGCAAACCAGGGCATGGTATTGGCTACCCCGCCGTAGGCGGAAATCTCGCGGCTTTGGACGCGGTCATAAAGTACGCCAACAAACAAAAACAGGGCCGCAGAAATGAAGCCGTGGGACACCATTTGAACCATCGCACCACTCATGCCGAGCACGGCACCGGTCAGGCTATCGCCGTTGCGGGCAATGGCGAAGGCGAGAAACAGGCCCAGGGTGACAAAGCCCATATGCGAAATCGAGCTATAGGCAATCAGCTTCTTCATGTCGCTCTGGGCCATGGCAACAAAGCCGATATAGATAATGGCAATCAGCGATAACCCGATCACCAGCCAGTCCAGCGTGGCGGCCGCGTCCGGGGCAATCGGCAGGGCAAAGCGCAGCAGCCCGTAGCCGCCGATCTTGAGCATCACGGCGGCCAGCACCACCGAGCCGCCGGTCGGTGCCTCGACGTGCGCATCGGGCAGCCAGGTATGCACCGGCCACATCGGCACCTTGACGGCAAAGGCGATCAGGAAGGCCAGGAAAATCCAGATCTGGGCGGCCAGCGACAGGGGATGCTGATGCAGGTCGGCCACCGCAAAACTGCCCGAATCCAGGTATAGCCACAGCAGCGCCACCAGCATGAACACCGAACCGAAGAAGGTGAACAGGAAGAACTTGATCGTGGCGTAGATCCGGTTTGGCCCGCCCCAGATACCGATAATAAGAAACATCGGCACCAGCATGGCTTCAAAAAACACGTAGAACAGAATCGCGTCGAGCGCGGCGAACATGCCGGTCATCAGGGCATGCAAAATC
>CALEIM010000157.1 GCA_937876395.1 uncultured Wenzhouxiangella sp.
CACGAACTCCTTCCAGCGTTCCTCGTCCTGGTGGAACCAGCGGCGCAACTCGGTCGAGGGCGCCAACTCCTTGGCCCAGATGTCGACCTTGGCCGCATCCTTCTTCAGTCCACGCGGCCAGAGGCGGTCCACCAGAATACGCAGCCCATCGGCCTCTTGCGGCGGCTCGTAGATCCGCTTCAGACTGAAGCTTCCCATCCACCTGCTCCTGCACCGGAGATCAAGGGGGCCAGCAGTTCATTCGGCAAGGCACAGTCGGCCAGGGTGGTCTTGTCCAGGTCGGCGAGGAAAGCTTCTCGTGCTGCATCAAGCCGGTGCCGCAGCCGGCACGTCGGCAAGAGGCTGCACTGGCCCCCATCCGCCCGGAAGCATTCCACCAGCGCCGAGCGTTTTTCGAGACAGCGAACCACCTCGCCGATCGTGAGGCGGCTGGCAGGCTGCGCAAGGCAAATCCCACCGCCGGCGCCCTTCCGCGCGTCTATGATGCCGGCACGCGCCAACTCCCGCACGATCTTCACGAGGTGATTGCGGGAAAGGGCGAACTCCCGCGCCAACTGCTCCGTCGTGAAAAGGCGATCGGGCTCGCCGGCCATGCGCATCAGAATGCGAAGGCCATAGTCGGTGAAGGAAGTGAGGCGCATCTTCAGCTATCCAGAATCTCTTTGTCGCCACCAACATGTCATGCTAAATAGGCATTTAGAATACCTATTTGAGGAAGAGATGCAGGCAGAGCAGCGTCGCGAGCGGATCACCGCCGAAATCACGGAGCGAACCGGCATCGATGAAGCCATGATCGAGCGTCTCAAGGCGCTGGAAAACGCAGGGTGAGCGCATGAGCCAGGTCGCCGAACCGATTACCGTACGCATCGTCGATCGCGAGTATCGCGTTGCCTGTGCGCCCGATCAGCGCCGCACCCTGATGGAATCGGCGCTGTTTCTCGATCAGCAAATGCGTGAAATCCGCGATTCCGGCAAGGTTTCCTCGATGGACAAGATTGCCGTAATGGCCGCATTGAATCTGGCCGAGGAAGTTCTCAGGCTGCGACAAAAAATGCACGATCGGCACGACCAGGTCGATGGTCGCATCCGCGAACTGGCCGAACGGCTTGATCAAGCCATGGACCGGGACTAAACTGGAGGCAGGCGCTCTCTGCGGTGTTCGCCAGCAGGAACGTAATATGCCTTGTCCCTACGTATCGACCTCGGGACGGTAACTTTTCGGCTGGTGTGCAGTCCGTCCGAACGGCGAATTGCCTAAAGGTCGGAAGAGCCAACCCACCTGAACCTCCGGTTCAAGGTCACCGACCTGCAGCGGCACAGGTGGAGAGCGCCGCTTCTTCCTGCCCGCCGAGAATCCATTTGAACCAGGAGCCTGTCGGATTTAACGCTGATCTACTGCGGAAAAGCCAGATTGGGCCAGTATCCGACAACCAAACGACCAAATGACCAAATGACCAAATGACCAAATGACCAAATGACCAAATGACCAATAAACAATATGGCCGCGACCCAGCGCAAAAATGAGCAGCGCCGTGAACTGATCCGTCGGCGTCTGGCGCTTGCCGAGGGTGAGCGTGAACGGGCCAATGCCGCCATTGGCACGGCTTGCCGCGAGTTGATCCAACAGCACCAGCCCCGCATCGTTGCTGCCTTCATCGCTCATCGCGGTGAACCCGATCTGTCTGCCGTGATGGGCTGGCTGGTCGCTGAAGATCGAATCGTGGTGCTGCCCGTCGTCAACGGCCCGGCCATGCGCTTTTGCCGCTGGACGCCGGGTACCAAAATGCAAGTCAACCGGTTTGGCATCGGCGAACCGGTTTCCGGTGAAGAATACGATCCCGCCCAAATTGACCTGGTGCTCATGCCCCTGGTCGGCTTCGCGCCCGATGGCACCCGCCTGGGCATGGGCGCCGGCTACTACGATCGCAGCTTCGCCTTTCGTCGCCAGCAGCCCGACGCCCTGGTGCGCCTGGTCGGCGTGGCCTATGCAGTGCAGGAAATGCCCGTGCTGCCGGCAGACCCATGGGACGTACCGCTGGATGCGGTGGTGACCGAAGAAGGTTTGCGCTGTTTTTCCGCCAGCGGGCCGCGCGTCCATCCAATGCGTGGCTGAGATACATACGTAATCAGCTCAGCGTTTCCCTTTATCATTGAAGGCCCTCTACCGTCGTGATTTGTCCATGTCCGTCCAGCAAGTCAGTGCCCGGGCCGGCGCCAATATTGCCTTGGTCAAGTATTGGGGCAAGCGTGATGCGCGCCTGAATCTGCCGGCGGCCGGGTCGATTTCGATCACGCTTGGCGGGCTGGAGACGCGCACCCGGGTCAGCCTGGATGGCGGGCTTGAGAGCGATCTCTTTGAGCTCGATGGTGCAGAACAATCAACCGATCGGGTCAGCGCGGTGCTGGATCATCTGCGCGCGCTGGCTGGAGTGAGTACGGCGTGCCGGGTCAGCAGCCGGAACAGTTTTCCGACCGGTGCCGGCCTGGCGTCTTCTGCATCGGGTTTTGCTGCCCTGGTAACCGCCGCGGCCGCTGCGCTGGGGCTTGAGCTGCCGGATGAGAAGCGCTCCGAACTGGCGCGTCTGGGCTCGGGTTCAGCGGCTCGCTCCATTTTTGGCGGCTTTGTCGAGATGTTTGCCGGCGAGCGTGCCGATGGCTCGGATGCCGTTGCCCACCCGCTGCTTGGTGAGCACGATTGGCCGCTGGAAGTGGTGGTGGCAATCACCGATCCCTCACCCAAGGCGGTGGGATCGCGCGATGGCATGAACCTGACCATGAACACTTCCCCGTATTACCCGGCCTGGGTCGAAAGCGTTGCCGATGATCTGGAGCTTGCTCGAGGCGCCATCGAAAAGCGCGATTTCGAGGCGCTGGCCGACGTGGCAGAACACAGTGCGCTGAAAATGCATGCCTCGATGCTGGCGGCCCGCCCGGGCCTGATCTATTGGCATCCGGGCACCGTGGCCGGTCTGCACGCGGTGCGCGCTCTGCGGGGGGAAGGAACTGGAGTGTTTTTTACCATCGATGCCGGGCCGCAGGTCAAGGCGGTGTGTCTGCCGGGCGAATCGGCGGCGGTCGCCGAAGTTTTGGGCTCACAGCCCGGAGTTCGGGATGTGCTTGTCTCCGGCCTGGGGCCCGGAGCCGGCTTGATCAGGTCCGCCTGATGCGCTGGCGGGCAAGGGCGCCGGGCAAACTCATGCTGCTCGGTGAATACGCCGTGCTTGACGGCGCGCCGGCGCTGGTGATGGCCGTTGACCGCTGCTGTGAGGTTGAGTTGAGCCTGTGTGCAGCCGGTAATGCGCAGATTGATACGCCGGAGCTGGATCAGCCACCGCTGAAGTTTCAGATTGAAAACCGTCGCCTGGTCTGGTCGCATCCACCGGCCGGTGGCCAGGCCCGGGCCGCGCAACTGATCGAGTCGATTGTTGCCTGGCGGCAAGACCGGGGCGCGCAGTTGCGTCCGTTTCGTATGCGCGTTGATACCTCGGCTTTGTTTCATGGCACACCGGGCGCCAGGCTAAAGCTTGGACTGGGGTCGAGCGCGGCCTCGGCGGTGGCGATCGATGCAGCGATTGGCGCGGCTTTCGGCAGCGCAGCAGAGCGCTCGGAGACGGCGACAATTGCCCGTCTGCTTGAAGCAACTCGCGCCGCTCAGGGCGGGCAGGGCAGCGGTGCCGACCTGGCCGCCAGCCTGTGCGGTGGATTGATCAGCTATCGACTCGGCACGACTGAGCCGTTGATTAGCCGCCTTGGCCTGCCCTCCGAGCTGGTCATGGTGCCGGTCTGGACCGGATCACCGGCTTCAACCAGCGATCTTCTGGCCGCGTGGCAGTGTGCGGCGCGGAAACGTCCAGACGATCACGCTCGCCTGCTCGCGGCCATGCGCCGTCAGGCGGAAGCGGGTTTGCAGGCTATAGAATCTGCCGATTCCCGGGCTTTGCTCGCCTGCTGGTCGGAATACGGGCGGATAATGGGTAAAATGAATGACTTGGTCGATCAGGCCGTGGTCACGGACGAGCATGAACTGGCCGCGCAGATTGCTGCGTCTCTGGGCGGGGTATACAAGCCCTGCGGAGCAGGTGGCGGTGATCTGGGCCTGGCCGCGGCGCTTGATCCACAGTTTGACGCGGACTTTCGAGCAGCCTGCCGGCAAGCCGGTCTGGAGACATTGTCCATGCAGCCCAGTGCCGACGGCCTGAGGCTGAGACGAGAAAAGATGAGCTGATGGAACGATCACGAATCCCACGCTTCTACAAGATGACCGTACCCGAGCGCGTGCGCACGGTGCGCGACCGTGGCCTGCTCAGCCCGGAAGACTATCGCGAGCTGCAGTCCGGGCGCCACACCCTGTCGGTTCAACTGGCCGACAAGATGATCGAGAACGTCATCGGGGTGATGGGCCTGCCCGTCGGCCTCGGGCTGAATTTCCTGATCAACGCCCAAGAGTACGTTGTGCCTTTGGTCGTTGAGGAGCCGTCAATTGTGGCCGCGCTGTCATCGGCGGCCAAGCTGGCCCGCGAGTCGGGCGGGTTTACAGTGGAAAGCTCCGATCCGCTGCTGATCGGCCAGGTGCAGATTGTCGACGTGGCCAATCCGGCCCGCGCCAAGGCCGCCCTGCTGCAGCGCAAGGATGAAATTCTCAACCTGGCCAACAGCCTGCATCCGAAGATGATTGCCCGCGGCGGCGGCGCGCGTGATCTGGAGGTGTTCATCCATCCCTCGCAGGGGCCGGGCGGCGATATGGTGGTGGTCCATCTGCTGGTCGATACGCGCGACGCCATGGGTGCCAATCTGGTCAACACCATGTGCGAGGGCGTTGCTTCGCTGGTCGAAACGATTGCCGATGGCCGGGTGTTTTTGCGCATCCTGTCGAATCTGACCGACCGGGCGCTGGTCAAGGCCCGGATGCGCATCACCGTTGAACAGCTCACCGTCAAGGGCTTTGACGGTGAACAGGTGCGCGACGGCGTCATTGTCGCCAATGATTTTGCCCGCATTGATCCGTACCGCGCGGCAACTCACAACAAGGGCATCATGAACGGCATTGACGCCGTTGCGCTGGCGACCGGCAACGACTGGCGCGCCATTGAGGCCGGTGCGCACGCCTATGCTGCGCGCGGCGGGCGCTATTCAGCCCTGACCCAGTGGTACAAGGGCGATGACGGCGCGCTGATCGGCGAGCTGGAAATGCCGATCAAGGTCGGCACAGTCGGCGGACCGCTGCAGACCAATCCGACCGTGGCGCTGAACATGCGTCTGCTGGGCGTGAACTCGGCCCGTGAGCTGTCCGAGGTGATGGGCGCGGTCGGCCTGGCACAGAATTTTTCGGCGATTCGCGCCTTGGTCACCGAGGGTATTCAGCAAGGCCACATGACTCTGCACGCCCGTTCCGTTGCCTCGGCGGCGGGTACGCCGCCGGAGCTGTTCGACACTGTGGTCGAGCGCCTGATTGCATCGGGCGAGATCAAGATATGGAAGGCTCAGGAGATCGGTGCTGAAGTCCTGCGGCAAAGCCAACCTGGTCCTTGGTCGCTAGCGGAGCAGCGTTCGTGTGAGCCAGGCTCAGCACTGGAAGGCGAGCAGTTCGGGGCCGGCCACGGCAAGATCATCCTGCTGGGCGAGCATGCCGTGGTTTATGGTCGGCGCGCCATCGCGGCTCCCATTCCCCTGGCCATCCAGGCGCGCGTCGAGCACGCCCGCGAAGGGGTGGAGCTGATCATTCCGCGCTGGGGTGTGGAGCAGCGCCTGGATCTTGCCGCGCGCCATTCGCAGTCCTTTGCGCGCTCGCTGGCGCGCGTGCTGGAAGCCCTGGGCTTAAGCGGACGGGGCATGCGCATCGAGGTTTTTCCGAACGTGCCGCGGGCCATGGGTCTGGGTGGCTCGGCCGCCCTGGCCGTGGCCGTTATCCGCGCCATGGACGCGCATTTCGCGCTGGATCTGAGCGATGAGCGCATCAACGAGCTGGCCTTCGAGTGTGAAAAGGTGGCCCACGGCACCCCGTCGGGTATCGACAATACGCTGGCCACCTGGGGAGAGCCGATGTTGTTTCGCAATGGCGAACAGCCGAAGCGTGACATTATCACCCTGGCTGAGCCGCTGCCCATCGTGATCGGCATGAGCGGTGTGGAAAGCCTCACCGCACGTACGGTAGCCCGGGTACGTGAATCCTGGAAGAAGAATCCGCGCATCTACGAGCGGATTTTCGACGAGATCGACACCCTCGCCGGGCACGGCCTCAAGGCGCTGGCCAGCGCCGATTACGAGACCCTGGGCGAACTCATGAACATCTGTCAGGGGCTGCTTAATGCCATGCAGGTGTCAAGTTGGGAACTCGAAGAGCTGATCCAGATTGCCCGCAATAATGGCGCACTCGGCGCCAAACTGACCGGCGGTGGCGGAGGTGGTTCGATCATTGCCCTGTGCCCCGAAAACAGCGCCCAGGTCGCGCGCGCAATTCGCGAAGCCGGCTACAACGCATTGGAGGTATCGATCGGTGGCCCTTGAACAGGCGGGTTCGGCACGGATGGTGTCGTCCGAGATGGAAGAATTGATTGTTGTGGATGCCGATGACCGGCCGCTGGGTACTCGCCTGAAGGGCGAATGCCACGATGGCGACGGTATTCTGCATCGCGCCTTTTCGCTGTTCCTGTTTGATGCCGCAGGCCGGCTGCTGATTCAGCGTCGTGCTGCCGATAAGCGTCTGTGGCCACTGTACTGGGCCAATAGCTGCTGCTCGCATCCGCGTGCTGGTGAAGAAACCGACCAGGCGGCCCAGCGTCGACTTGAAGAAGAGCTGGGCGTTGGCAGCGAGCTGGACTACCTGTACAAGTTTCAGTACCAGGCCAGCTTCGAGGACCAGGGTTCGGAAAATGAGCTGTGTCGGGTTTATATCGGCCGGGTCAATGCCGATGAGCTTACGCCCAATCCGCTTGAAATTGCCGAGTGGAAATTTCTGTCAGTGCCCGAGGTCGATGCGCTGATCGCGGATGAAAGCGCGGCCGTAACGCCGTGGTTTCGCATGGAATGGCGCCGTTTGCGCGCCGAGTTCCAGGAACGGATCGAGAGTTTGATCCGCGCGTGATCGGCTGCTGGGGGAAGCTCGGCCGAGCTTCCTTGGCCGCTATCGTTTCATGTAGTTGAAAAACTCTTCGTTGGTCTTGGTGACCTTGAGCTTGTCGAGCATGAACTCGATCGCCTGGGCTTCGTCCATCGGTTGCAGGATGCGGCGCAGGATCCAGGTTTTCTGAAGCTGGTTTTCACCGACCATCAGTTCTTCGCGGCGAGTGCCGGATCGGTTGATGTCAATGGCCGGATAAACCCGTTTTTCAGCAATTCGCCGGCTCAGATGGATCTCCATATTGCCGGTGCCCTTGAATTCTTCGTAGATTACCTCGTCCATCTTCGAGCCGGTGTCGACCAGGGCGGTGGCGATAATCGTCAGGCTGGCGCCGTCTTCGATGTTGCGCGCCGCGCCGAACAGGCGCTTGGGGCGCTGCAGGGCGTTGGCGTCGACGCCGCCGGTGAGCACCTTGCCTGACGAGGGCACGACGGTGTTGTAGGCGCGTGCCAGGCGGGTAATCGAGTCGAGCAGGATGATGACGTGCTTCTTGTGCTCGACCAGGCGCTTGGCGTGTTCGATGACCATGTCTGCGACCTGCACGTGGCGGGTAGCCGGCTCATCGAAGGTTGAGGAAATCACCTCGGCATCGACGCTGCGCTCCATTTCGGTCACTTCTTCGGGGCGTTCGTCGATCAGCAGGATGATCATGTGGGCTTCCGGGTTGTTGGCCCGGATTGCGGTGGCGATGTTCTGCAGCATCATGGTCTTGCCGGCCTTGGGCGGGCTGACGATCAGGCCGCGCTGGCCCTTGCCGATCGGAGCGATCAGATCGATGATGCGTCCGGTGATGTCTTCGGTCGAGCCGTTGCCGCGTTCCAGAACGAACTGTTCGCGCGGAAATTCCGGGGTCAGGTTCTCGAACAGAATCTTGTTCTTGGCCTCTTCGGGCGGACCGTAGTTGAGGGTCTCGACCTTGAGCAGAGCAAAGTAGCGCTCGGAGGATTTTGGTGGCCGGATCTTGCCGGATATGGTGTCGCCGGTGCGCAGATTGAAGCGTCGGATCTGCGAAGGTGAGACGTAAATGTCATCTGGGCCGGCCATGTACGAGGCTTCGGATGCCCGGAGGAAGCCGAAGCCGTCCTGCAGGATCTCGAGCACGCCGTCACCGTAGATGGCTTCTTTTTTCTGGGCCTTGGCCTTGAGAATGGCGAAGATTACGTCGTGTTTGCGCGAACGTCCTACGTTCTCGATGCCGAGTTCGTCGGCCATATCGACCAGTTCTTTGGCGGATTTCTTCTTGAGTTCGGTCAGATTCATCAGGTTGTCTGTTCAGAAATGTTCAGTAAGAGGGCGCCGCGGGCGAACGGGGAAGCTCGCCGGCCGCAACGACCGGAACGGTTTTGATCAGGTTCTATCGCATATTGCCCGGAGGTCCGGGTGAGATTATGGAAAAGGAGTTGTCGGGCGGTAAGGCCCGACGGAAAACAAACTTAGCACCATTTGGCCGCGGAGTCCAGTCGCCCTGGGCAAATAGCCCGGGCGAGGTCGCGGCGCATCAGCTTGCGATGGTCTCGTCGATGAAGGACTTCAGCGCGGACTTGGTCATGGCGCCGACCTTGGTCGCCTGGTGCTCACCATTTTCAAAGATCATCAGGGTCGGAATGCCGCGAATCTTGTAGCGGCTGGTCACCTGCTGGTTCTGATCGATGTTGAGCTTGGCAATCGTGATCTGATCGCCATACTCGCCAGCCAGTTCGTCGAGTAGCGGCGCGATCATTTTGCACGGACCGCACCATTCGGCCCAGTAATCGACCAGAACGGGTCCGCTGGCCTTGAGAACGGTGGTTTCGAAGTCGCTGTCAGTGACGTGGGTAATGTTGTTGCTCACGGGTTTCCAAGCTCCTGAGAAAATCGGATGGGAAGGCGATTTGCAACCATACACAGCAGGCGGGCACTTTTGCCAATATACTATGCCACGCTCGCCTGTGTGCTGACCCGTCGCTGAACGTCTGTATCGACAGGGTCCGGTCGCTGCAATTCATCTGCTGAAGACGCGCTGCGCGTAGATCATTCAACGCTTCCCTAGTTCAAGGCGCCCCGACTTAAATTCAAGGACTACACGATTCCGTGACCGATGAGACTGGCGCCGAACAGGTGCTGACCAAAACCCGCTTCGATTCGTTCGAGCTGCATCCCGATATCCAGCGCGGCCTCGCCGAGGCTGGCTTTGAATACTGTACCCCGATCCAGGAGCTGACCCTGCCGCTGGCCCTGGAGGGCCGTGATGTGGCCGGCCAGGCGCGCACCGGCACCGGCAAGACCGCCGCGTTTCTGCTCGCCGTGTTTCACAAGCTGCTGTCGGCCGATTCGGTCGGCCCCGGCCCGAATCCGCGCTCGATCATCATCGCGCCGACGCGCGAACTGGCGATCCAGATTCATCGCGATGCCGAGCTGCTCGGCCGGCATACCGGCCTGCGTTCGGTGCTGACCTACGGCGGCGTCGACTACGGCAAGCAGCGCGACCAGATTGCCGCCGGAGTTGACATACTGATCGGCACGCCCGGACGTCTGATCGACTATCTCAAGCAGGGCGTTTACAACCTGAAGGTGATTGAGGTGGTCGTGCTCGACGAGGCCGACCGGATGTTCGATCTCGGTTTTATCTCCGATATTCGCTATCTGTTTCGCAGAATGCCGTCGGTCGACCAGCGCCAGACCCTGATGTTCTCGGCGACCTTCCCGCTCAAGGTCACCGAACTGGCCTATGAGCACATGAAAGATGCCCAGACCATGCGCTTCGAAGAAGAGCAGATCACCAGCGAGCGGGTTCGCCAGAGCGTCTACTATCCGGCCAATCATGAAAAGTTACCGCTTTTGGTCAAGCTGCTGAACGACATGCAGGACGGTCATGTGATGGTGTTTGTCAATACCCGCCATCAAACCGACCGGGTAGCGCGCACCCTAAAGGCCAATGAAATCAACGTCGGCATGCTGGCCGGCAGCGTTCCGCAGCGCCAGCGACAGAGCCTGCTCAAGCGCTTTCACGACGGTGAAATTGATGTTTTGGTGGCCACTGATGTGGCTGCCCGCGGGCTGCACATCCCCGATGTCAGCCACGTTATCAACTATGACCTGCCGCAGGATGCGGCCGACTACGTGCATCGCATCGGTCGGACCGCCCGCCTCGGCGCCACCGGCGAAGCGATCAGCTTTGCCTGCGAAGACTACGCCTTCCACCTGCCTGAAATCGAGGAATACATCGAAATGTCGCTGCCGGTGGAGTCGCATGATCCCGATGAGCTTCCCCGGCTTGAACGGCCCGCGCCGCGCAAGAGTGACGGTGAGCGCAAGACCGGTCGTCGCGGCGGCGGCGGCGGTCGTGGCCGGCGCGGCGGTGGTTCGCGATCCTCTCGGTAGCTGCCGCGTCCCGCCAGACCCGTAGCGCGGCTGGTGTGTGCTAATCTCCGCCTGATGTACCCCCCGGAGTCGCGCTGTTCGTGTCTGCCATGATTTCGCCTGCCTGGTCGTCGCGCGTGGCCTTGCTGGCCGGGGCGCTGCTGGCCATCGTCGTGGCCTGGCTTCTGGTCCGGATGCTGTGGTTGCTGATTGGCGGCGTTGAGGTGGAATCGGCTCCGGCGCTTGCGGTGCCGCAGTTGCCCCAGGTCAGCGAGACCGGCGGTGAGTTTTCCTGGAACCTGTTTGGCGCCGCGGCCGCGCGCCGGCCGGTGGCCCGGTTGATGCCGGTCGCCGACAGCCGCTTGCGCCTGAAGGGTGTACTGGCCGGTGAGGAAGGCTACGCCATTATCGACGCCGCGGGCGGCGGAGACGATGTCTATCGCGTCGGTGATTCGCTGCCCGGCGGAGGCGAGATCGAAGTGATCGAGTCTCGCCAGGTCATCATGATTCGCAACGGCCAGCGTCAGGCCCTGACGCTTGAAGTCGATGGCGGGGGCGCACACGTGAGCGTTGCCGCGCCATCGGCCAACGAGTCAGCGGCGCGCCCGCATCTGCCCGGCGTGCGCGGATTCGACGCACAACCCGGTGCCAGTATCGCTTCACTGCCGGAGTCGGTTCGGGCGCTGGGGCTCAATGCCGGCGATCTGGGAACGGCCATTTCGGCCATGCCGGTGGCCGGCGGCGGCTTCCGGGTCCGCCCGGGACGCAATGCGCAGCTGTTTTCCGATCTGGGCCTGCAGGTCAATGACGTGGTTGTGGCCGTCAACGGCCAGCCGCTGGAGTCGGCCCAGGCCGTTCAGGGACTGTTTTCCGAGGTCATGGCGCGTGGCGAGGTGGCCATCACGGTGCGTCGTGGCGAGCGTGAGATGACGTTACGGCCTGACCTCGAACACCTAATGAGGAGTCTGCAAGGACCATGATTCGATCAATCCTGATTGCCCTGCTGGTCATGGGTCTGACGTTTTCGGCTTCGGGCCAGCAAAGCAACGGCCATGTGCTCAACTTCAAGGATGCCGATATCCGTGCTCTGATCACGGCCGTGGCCGATATGACGGGGCGCTCGATCATCGTTGATCCGCAGGTGACGGGACGGGTGACGGTCATTTCCAGCGAGCCGCTGGCGGCCGACGAAGTCTGGGACGTGTTTCAGTCCATTTTGCGCGTGCACGGCTATACGGCCGTTGCGGATGAACATTCGGTGCGCGTGCTGCCGGACGTCAATGCCCGCCAGGACGGGCGGGTTCCGGTGGATGATATGCGCCGCCACGGCGACGATCCGGTGACCCGCATCATCACCCTGCAGCACGTCAGCGCAAGTGAGGTATCACAGCTATTGCGCCAGCTTTTGCCGCAGTCGGCCTATATGGTTCACCACGAGGGCTCCAACAGTCTGATTATCAGCGACCGGGCGGGTAATATTCGCCGCATCGAGCAGGTCATCGAGCGCCTGGATGCAGCCGTCGATCAGGAAGTCGAGGTCATCGCCCTGGCGCATGCCGATGCCGGCGAAATTGTTTCCCTGATCAATCGCATCTACCCGGCCGGCGGCGGTGGGGATTCGGCGGTCGCCGATGATCGAACCAATACGGTCGTGCTGCACGGTGATCCGGGGCGCCGCCTGCGCCTGCGAACCCTGATCAGTCATCTCGATACGCCGCTGGAAACCGACGGCAGCACCCAGGTGATCTACCTGCGCTATGCAACCGCAGACACCCTGGTGCCGGTACTCGAAGGAATGCTGGAGCTGGAGCCGGAAAGTGGAGTGCAGGCCCGTATCCAGGCTCACCAGGCGACCAATGCGCTGGTTGTGACCGCCACGCCGTCGGTGTTTCGCTCGATTCAGTCGGTGGTCCGGCAGCTCGATATTCGCCGTGCCCAGGTGCTGGTCGAGGCGATCATCGCCGAGGTGACAATGGACAGCAGCCGTGAGCTGGGCATCCAGTGGCAGGCTTTTGAGTCGGGCGACAGCGGGTTTTTCGGCGGCACCAATTTTCAGGGCGGCGGCAACAATATCCTCAATCTCAGCGCCGGTCTGGGCGCGGCTGGGCAGGAGGGCAGCCTGCTGCTGCCCGGACGGGGCATGAACCTGGGCTATGTGGGCGGACGAACCAGTCTGCTCGGCGTCGAGCTGCTGGAAATCGGCGGTCTGGCCCGCGCCCTGTCGAGCGATGCCAATACGAACGTGTTGTCGACGCCGTCCGTCGTGACCCTCGACAACCACGAGGCGAGCATCAACGTCGGCCAGGAAGTGCCCTTCCTGTCGGGCAGCTATTCAACGCAGGGTGTGTCAACCGGTGAAGGCCAGGTCAATCCTTTCCAGACCATCAACCGCGAGGAGATCGGGGTCAAGCTCAATGTGACCCCGCACATCAACGAGGGCGACACCATCCTGCTGGATATCTCGCAGGAGGTCTCCACGCTGGCACCGTCGCTGGGCGCGGTGGATCTGATTACCAACAAGCGCACCCTGACCACTCGGGTCATGGTGCCCGATGGCGCGATTCTGGTGCTCGGCGGCCTGATTAGCGATGATTTGCAGGAAGGTCGGGAAGAGGTGCCTGGGCTTGGCCGGATCCCACTGCTTGGCGAGCTGTTCCGCTATCGCACGAGCAGCAAGGTCAAGCGCAACCTGATGATTTTCATTCGCCCGAAAATTCTTCACGACGACGCCCTGTTGGAGTCGGTCACGCGCTCGAAGTACACCCGCATTCGCGACATGCAGCTCGAACAGCGTGAGCGCGTCGACGGCCTGACCCGCAAGGACCAGGCACCGCTGCTGCCCGAGCTGGAAGCCTTCCTGCACTCGCCGCCGGACGAACGCTGAAAGCGATGAGCGCCGATTTTCGTCCAGCCTACGGCTTTGCCCGCAAGCGCGGCGTAACCGTTGCCGGGCGCGATGGTGAGGGGCGGATTCGCCTTGCCGTGCGCGAGCCGGTCGATCTGGGAGCCATCCAGGAAGTGCGCCGGCGGCTGGATGGACCGGTGCAGGTTGAACGTCTGCCGGCCAGTGATTTTGACCGACTGATCGCCACCTTGTACGAGGCTGGCAACAGCGACGCCCACCACGCGGCCGAAGACCTCGGTGAAGACCTTGATCTGACCCGCCTGGCCGATGACCTGCCCGAGCCGGCTGATCTGCTCGAATCCGAAGACGATGCGCCGATTATTCGGCTAATCAACGGGGTGCTGACCCAGGCCATCCGTGAGGGTGCCTCGGATATTCATCTGGAGCCTTTCGAGGAGCGCCTGTCGATCCGCTTTCGCGTCGACGGCGTGCTGCGCGAGGTCATGAGCCCGGCGCGCGGCCTGGCCGGGTTGATCGTGTCGCGGATCAAGGTCATGGCGCGCCTCGATATCGCCGAAAAGCGCGTCCCCCAGGACGGCCGGATCGGCCTGAGAGTTGCCGGTCGGCCGGTCGATGTGCGCGTTTCTACCCTGCCGTCCAATCATGGTGAGCGGGTCGTGCTCAGGCTGCTCGACAAGCAGGCCGGTCGTCTGGATCTGGCCGAGCTGGGCATGGCTGAATCCACGCGTGAGCGCATGGAAGCGCTGGTGCAGCGCCCGCACGGGATTCTGCTGGTGACCGGCCCCACCGGCTCGGGCAAGTCGACCACTCTGTATGCCGCGCTGATGCGCTTGAACGACCGCAGTCGCAATATCATGACCGTTGAGGATCCGATCGAATATGATCTCGACGGCATTGGCCAGACCCAGGTCAATCCGCGCGTCGATATGAGCTTTGCGCGCGGGCTGCGCGCTATCTTGCGTCAGGATCCCGACGTGGTGATGGTCGGTGAAATCCGTGATCTGGAAACCGCCCGGATTGCCGTGCAGGCCAGCCTGACCGGCCATTTGGTAATGTCGACCCTGCACACCAATACCGCGGTCGGCGCGATTGCGCGCCTGGTGGACATGGGAATCGAGCCTTTTTTGCTGGCCTCAAGTCTGATTGGCGTAGTCGCTCAGCGCCTGGTGCGGGTGCTGGACCCCGAATGGAGCGAGCGCTACAGCCTGGACGTCGACGAGCTCAAGCGACTCGGCGTGGAAGCCGACGGGCCAATGGATCTGTACCGGCCGCGCTCGGATCGGCCGTCGGATCAGTCCGGCTATCGCGGCCGGACCGGAATTCACGAGCTGGTGCCGGTGACAGAGTCGATGCGCGGCCTGATTCACGACGGCGCATCGGAACAGGCTCTGGAAAATCTGGCTCGCCAGCTCGCGCCGTCGATTTTCGACGACGGCTGGCTCAAGGCCCTGGCCGGAATCACATCGCTAGAAGAGGTCTTGCGGGTGACGAGGACCAGTTAGGGAGACGGGCACGGCCCGCCAGTCCGACCGGTAGCACAGAAAGCAAATGCAGGCATACGAATACCAGGCACTGACTGAGGACGGCGCAAACCGCCACGGCGTGATGCAGGCCGACAGCGCGCGCGCCGCCCGTGCACTGCTGCGCGAGCGCGGCCTGATTCCGCTCGAACTGAAAAGTGTCGATGAAGGTCAGCGCCGAGCCGCGCCGAGCCTGGCCGGGCATGGCCGGGAGCGCGCCCTGCTGATCCGCCAGATGAGCACCCTGCTTGGCGCTGGTTTGCCACTGGAAGAAGTTTTGTCGGTGCTGGTCGAACAGGCCGGGCCGTCGCGATCGCGTCGTCAGCTTGGCGCGATTCGGGCGCGAGTCATGGAAGGTCGCAGCCTGTCATCGGCGATGGCCGAGCACCCGCCGCTGTTTCCGTCGCTCTACAGCGCGTCGGTGGCCGCCGGTGAGCGCGCGGGACAGCTTGATGCGGTGCTTGCCCGGCTGGCCGATTTTGCCGAGCAGCGCGAAGAGATGCGCCGCAGCCTTTCACTGGCGCTGGTCTACCCGGTGGTGCTCACGCTGGTTGCCGTGGCGGTCGTCTGGGGCCTGATCGGCTACGTTGTGCCGCGGGTAGTCGGCGTGTTCGAGCAGGCCGCGCAAGAGCTGCCGCTGTTGACCCGCAGCCTGCTGGCGCTGTCGGGTTTTCTGGCCAACTGGAGCTGGCTGCTGGTGCTGATGCTGGCCGCGCTGCTGATTGCCGCACTGTTTGCGCTGCGCCAGCCGCCGCTGCGCCGCCAGGTGGACGCTCGCTTGCTTCGTCTGCCGCTGATCGGGCACTGGCAACGTTCGCGCGAGACCGCGGCCCTGACCCGCACCCTGGCCATTCTGGTGAGCAGCGCGGTGCCGCTGGTCGAAGCCCTGCGAGTGGCCGGGCAGGTGATCGGCAATCACCAGATTCGCGCCGATGTTGAACTGGCCGCCGAACAGCTACGCGAGGGGATGTCCTTGACCCGGGCGCTGGGTCAGTTCGACTGGCTCACGCCCATGGCCCGTCGTCTGATCGCCGGCGGTGAGCGCAGCGGCGAACTGGCGCCGATGCTTGAGCAAGCCGCCCGACTTCAGGAAAGCGAGCTGCAGGCGGTCAGTCAGCTGATTCTTGCCGTTTTGCAGCCGGCGCTGATTCTGGCGGTCGGCCTGGTCGTGCTCTACATCGTACTGGCCATCATGCTGCCAATCATGAGCATGAGTCAGCTTTTGTCGTGATGATTCGTTTCGAACAGGTGGCCAAACGCTACCCGGGCGGTGTGCAGGCCTTGAGCGAGGTCAGCTTCGAGTTGGCTCGCGGCGAGATGGTTTTTCTTACCGGCCGCTCGGGGGCGGGCAAGTCCACCCTGCTCAAGCTCATTGCCCTGCTTGAGCGGCCGACCCGCGGGCAGGTGCTGTTCGACGGGCGCAATGTCAGCCGCATCTCGCGCCGCCAGATTCCGTGGCTGCGCCGGCAGATTGGCATCGTCTTTCAAGACCATGTCCTGCTCTCGGAGCGTCGGGTGTTTGACAATGTTGCCCTGCCGTTGGTGATTGCCGGCGTTGCCTACCCGGAAATCAAGCGCCGGGTGCGCGCCGCGCTGGACAAGGTCGGCCTGCTCGACAAGGAGCGCATGTACCCGCCGACCCTGTCCGGCGGTCAGCAGCAGCGCGTCGGCATCGCCCGGGCTATTGTTGCCAAGCCACCTCTGCTGCTGGCCGATGAGCCGACCGGCAACCTGGATCCGGAGCTGTCGGCCGAGCTGATGGCGTTCTTTGCACAGCTCAACGAGCTCGGCACCACGATTCTCGTCGCCAGTCACGATCTGCAGCTGATCGAGCGTCTGGGTCGGCGGGTCATGGTGCTTGAGGATGGCCGCCTCAACGACGGCCCGGCCGCCAGGGAGAGCCGCGAGTGAGTCGGCGCAGCAGTCGTCCAGACAGCCACGGCCGGCTGGCCGGCGGAACCCGGGCCTGGGCGCGTCGCCACGCCTACAGCCTGCTGTCTTCGCTGGGCGGCCTGCTGCGCCAGCCGCTGGGCAGCCTGATGACGATCATTGTGCTGGCCGTAACCCTGTGCCTGCCAACGGGGCTTCACCTGGCCCTGGACAATGCCGAGCGCGCCAGCGCCGGCTGGGAGCGTCTCGATACCCTGTCGGTGTTTCTCGACGGGCAGGTCAGTGAGCGCGAGGCGATGCAGCTCGCCTCGCTGATCAGTACCTGGCCGGGCGTCACCTCGGTGGATCCGATCAGTCCGCAAAGCGGGTTGGCCGAGTTAGCTGGCCAGTTGGCACTGGGTGCGGCGGCTGACCGGATCGAGGACAATCCGCTGCCCTGGGTTTTGGAGATCGGCCCGGGCAGCAGCGTTGATCCGGCCGTGCTGGCCGGCCGGCTCGGCGCGGTGGATGCGGTCGATCAGGTGATTGTCGACCTGGAGTGGCTGGCTCGCTTCGATGCCATCCTGGAATTGCTTGCGCGGCTGGCCATTGTGCTCGGCGCACTATTTGCAGTGGCGGTGGCCTTCGTGATTGGCAATACAATACGCATGGACATCCACAATCGCCGCGAGGAAATTCAGGTGCTGGCCCTGGTCGGGGCGACCGATGGCTTCATTCGCCGGCCTTTTTTGTATTCGGGTCTGTGGTACGGCCTGGCCGGAGGGTTACTGGCCTGGCTGATTGTCGAGACCGGCCTGTGGGTACTGTCCGGGCCGGTAGCCCGGATGAGCGCAAGCTACGCCAGCGATTTCCGACTCGCCTCGGCCGAAGCTCCGGTGATCGCGATTCTGGTGCTCGGCAGCGGCCTGCTCGGCATTCTCGGCTCCTGGCTGACGGTCGGGCGCCACCTGAAGCGGATTCACCCGGGTTAGTAAAAAGCGGATAGTAAAAAGCGGTTGACTTGTCAATCCGGATAAGCCAAAATTGCGGGCTTCGTCTGGAAACTCGGGTATCCGCATCAACGCGCAGTCGATGAGCAGGAATTCCGGAGGGGTACTCAAGCGGTCAACGAGGGCAGACTGTAAATCTGCTGGCTTAGCC
>CALEIM010000158.1 GCA_937876395.1 uncultured Wenzhouxiangella sp.
CTGATCGTGCGCGAAGCGCATGACCGATTCCGTGTGCGTGAAGTCCATGCAGGCATGGCCAGCGGTATCCATACCGAGATTCTTCACGGTCTGTCCGAAGGTGAGCAGGTGGTTGTTTCCGGTCAGTTCCTGATCGACTCCGAAGCCAGCCTGCGCGCCGGTCATGCGCGCCTGAACGACAACCACGCTCACTGAGGACACCACTGATCATGATTGATGCAATCATTCGCTGGTCGATCGCCAACCGGGTGCTGGTTTTGCTGGGCGCGGTAATCCTGGCCGCGCTGGGCCTGTTCGCCGTGCGCGCCACGCCAGTTGATGCCATCCCGGATCTGTCAGATCCCCAGGTCATCGTACGCGCCTCTTTTCCCGGTCAAGCGCCGCAGCTTGTTGAAGACCAGATCACCTATCCGCTGACCACCGCGCTGATGGCCGTTCCCGGTGCCCATACGGTGCGCGCCTTTTCGATGTTCGGCGACTCATTCATCACCATTCTGTTCGAGGAGGGTACGGACATTTACTGGGCTCGCTCCCGGGTGCTTGAATATCTTGCCCAGGTGAGCAGCACCCTCCCCGATGGCGTTGATGTCCGACTCGGCCCGGATGCCACCGGGGTTGGCTGGATTTATAAATACGTTCTCATCGACCGCAGTGGCCGGCATGACCTGGCTGAGCTGCGCGCCCTGCAGGACTGGTTCTTGAAGTACGAGCTGCAATCGCTCAAAGGGGTTTCTGAAGTGGCCACCATGGGCGGCATGGAGCGCGCCTATCAGATCGCGCTCAACCCCAATGCGCTGCGTGCCTACGGCCTGGATATTGGCAAGATCAAGACGGCCGTCACCCGGGCCAGCGCCGCGACCGGCGGTTCGATCATCGAGCGCGCCGAAGCCCAGTACATGGTGAGCGCCAGCCGCTACGTGGACAGCCTCGAAGCCCTGGAGCAGGTCGGACTGGGGAGCGCTGCCGACGGCACAGCCGTGCGGCTGGCCGATGTGGCCGATATCCGCCGCGGCCCGTCGCCCCGCCAGGGCATGGTTGATCTCAATGGCGAAGGCGAAGCCGTCGGCGGCATCATCGTCATGCGTGCCGGCGAGAATGCCCGCGAGGTGATCGAGCGAGTCCGTGAACGGCTCGATGAACTGGCCGGTGGCCTGCCCGAAGGAGTCGAGATTGTCGAAACCTATAATCGCTCGGGGCTGATTTCGTCTGCCGTCAGTACCCTGTGGGAAACCCTGGCGCTGGAATTCTTGGTCGTGGTGCTGGTCGTTGGCCTTTTCCTTTGGCATCTGCGCTCATCGCTGGTCATGCTGATCTCCCTGCCGTTGGGTGTTCTGAGCGCCTATCTGGTCATGTATCTGCAGGGCATCAGCGCCAACATCATGTCGCTGGGTGGTATCGCGATTTCAATCGGGGTGATGGTTGATGCGGCCATCGTTTTGATTGACAACGTCCATCGACATTTCGAGGACCGAAAACCTGAGGATTCACACTGGCAACTTGTTGAACGGGCGACGCTTGAGGTTGGACGGCCGGTGTTCTTCAGCCTGCTGCTGGTTGCCCTGAGCTTTTTGCCGGTGTTCGCCCTGCAGGCCCAGGAAGGCCGCATGTTCATGCCGCTGGCCTTCACCAAGACCTATGCCATGGCCGCGGCCGCCGGCTTGGCGATCACCCTGGTGCCAGTGCTGATGGGCTATTTCATCCGGCCTGGAAGCGCGCGAGGAAAATCAGACGGCCACAATCGCGGCATCAGCCCGGTTACGCGCTGGCTGGAGCGAGGCTATCGTCCGCTGATCGCCTTCAGCGTCCGCCATCCCTGGCCGGTGCTGCTGATCAGTGTGTTGCTCGTGGTCAGCGCGCTGTGGCCGGCCGCTCGCATCGGCAGCGAGTTCATGCCCGAACTCGATGAAGGCAGCCTGATGTACATGCCCACCACCCTGCCCGCGATCAGCCCCGACAAGGCGCGCGAACTGCTACAGCAAACCGACCGCCTGATTGCCAAACACCCCGAAGTCGAGCGGGTGATGGGCAAAATTGGCCGCGCCGAAACAGCCACTGATCCGGCGCCGTTGAGCATGCTCGAAACCTTTATCACGCTCAAACCGCGCAATGAATGGCGGCCTGGAATGCGCACCAAAGACATCATCGACGAGCTCGATGCCATGCTGCAAATACCCGGCCTGACCAACGCCTGGGTGTTTCCCATCCAGACGCGCATCGACATGCTGCAGACCGGCATTCAAACCGACGTCGGGATTCTGGTCACCGGTCCTGATCTGAACGAGATCGAGCGTCTGTCGCTGGAGATCGCCGATGCGGTAGCGGCAATGCCGGGCACGCTTAGCGCTTTCGCCGATCGACCAGGCGGTGGGCGCTATGTGAATATCGATATCGACCGCCTTGCCGCCGCCCGCCACGGGCTCGATATCACCACGATTCACGACACCATTCGCTACGGTATCGGCGGGGCCAGGATCATGGACACCATCGAAGGCCTGGAACGCTATCCGGTTCACCTGCGCTACCTGCCCGATTTTCGCGATTCGATCGAAGACCTTGGCAACCTTCCGCTGATCGCTGCAAACGGCGCCCAAGTAGCACTCGCTGAAGTGGCCGAGATCCGCATCGAAAACGGCCCGCCCGCCATCCGCACGGAAAACACGCGGCCTTCCGGGGTGGTCTACGTAGAGCTCGACAGCAGCGACCTCGGCGGCTGGGTCAATATGGCGCGCGCCGACATTGCCGAATCCATCGAGCTCCCGGCCGGCTACAGCATCGCTTTTCGCGGCCGGTACGAGTACCTTGAGCGCGCCACTGAACGCTTCAAGCTGCTGATCCCGCTGACGCTGGCGATTATCGTCGTGCTGCTGATGATGACCTTCAATCGACTCAGCGATGTTGCCATGGTGCTGCTGGTCGCCCCGTTGTCGCTGGTCGGCGGACTGTGGTTGATGTGGCTGCTCGGCTATAATTTCTCGATCGGTGTCTCGGTAGGTTTTATTGCCCTGGCCGGCCTGGCAGCCGAAGTCTGCGTACTGATGCTGGTCTATCTCGATCAAGCCTGGCGTGAGCGCAAAGCCAAGACTACCGGCACGCGTGCCGAGCTGCGCGAGGCAGTCACCAGCGCGGCCTTGAGACGTATCCGGCCGATCACCATGACCCAGGCGACCGTGTTTACCGGCCTGCTGCCGGTCATGCTCAGCACCGGCACCGGATCGGAGCTTATGCAGCGCATTGCAGCCCCCATGGTCGGCGGCGTTTTTGCCGTATGGCTTTCCGCCCTGCTGGTGCTGCCGGCTGTGTACTATCTATGGCAGGGCCGCAGTCTGCCGGAAAACGACTCCGACCCCGAAAACCCGGCAACGGCAAGTAGGGGCTGAGCTGAACCGCAGATGGACGCGGATCGAACGGGGCAAACGCTTTGCGCACAGAGTATAGAAAAAGTGAGGCCGAAATCAGCGGTCAAGAAAATGTCGAGATAATCGAGACTCACCGGGATAATAAAAAATGCTGATGAACCAATCCAAAATCAGGCCGCGTGCCTGGTCGCTCAAGCGCGCGACGATATCAGCTCTGTCCGCGCTGCTGATCGTCTACCTGGGCACCGCCGTCTGGCAGGTATCGAAACCCCTGCCGGATGGCTTGAACCTGCGCGGTGACTGGCAGCCGGTCGGCACGATTCAGTTTCTCGCTGATTCGACCTGGCTTGATTCAGCAGGTGAGCAGCACACTGAGCAGGTCATCTTCGATACCGCTTTTGACATGATCGAAGCAGCCGAAACCCTGGTGGTCAGCGATTTTTTTCTGATCAATCGCTTTGCCGGTCAGGCCACCGCCGGCTACCGCTCGCTGTCGCTTGAACTGGTCGAGTCGATGGCGGCCAGACGCGAAGCACGTCCCGAACTGTTTTCTGCGCTGATCACCGACCCGTTCAACGAACTTTATCAGGGTGTCCATCAGCCGCTGTTTGATACCCTTGAACAGTCTGGAGTGCGCGTGATCCGTACCGATCTGGGCCGGCTGCGCGATTCAAACCCCGCCTGGTCAGCCGCCTGGCGCATCTGCTGCCAATGGTTTGGCAACAGTTCAGACGGCTGGTTGCCCAATCCGGTGGGTGAGGCCCGGGTTTCGCTGCGCACCTGGCTTGCCCTGATCAACTTCAAGGCCAATCATCGCAAGGTACTGATCGCTGATGTTAAAAGCGGGCCGCGCGCGCTGGTCACCTCCGCCAACCCGCACGATGCCAGCAGCCGCCACAGCAATACCGCCGTTGTTTTTGATGGTCGGGCGGTGGGTGATCTGCTGGAAAGTGAACGTGCCGTGGTTCGATTTTCGATTGGCCAGCAGCCGGACTGGATCATTCCGGAAACCCACCCCATTACCGATCCGGTTGCCGAGCTGCGCATCGTGACCGAAGCGGCCATCCGCGATTCAGCGCTGGACATGATCAACACCACCCAGCGCGGTGATTCGGTGGATATGTTGATGTTCTATCTGTCACAGCGCGACATCATCGAAGCCCTGATTGACAGCCACCGGCGCGGCGCAAATGTCCGCGTCCTGCTCGATCCGAACGAAGATGCCTTTGGCCGCAAGAAAAACGGCGTGCCCAACCGCCAGGTCGCCAGCGAGCTGCACCAGGCCGGCATAGCGGTGCGCTGGTGCAATACCCAAGGTGAACAATGTCACGGAAAAATGCTGCTAACCCGAACCAGCGACGGCCAGCAGCGCGTGCTGACCGGATCAGCCAACTTCACCCGCCGCAACCTTGACAACTACAACCTGGAAACCAACGTCGAAGTACGCGCAGCCAGCAACAGCCCTTTCATGGATGGCGTCTCCCGCTTCTTCAACGCAAACTGGCACAACACCACCGAACGAATTCACAGCCTGCCCTACTCACACTACGCCGACGAATCACGTCTGCGCTACTGGCAATACCGCTTTATGGAAGCCAGCGGGCTTTCGACGTTTTGAAGCCACACAAAACATTCAACCCCAAACCGCCCGCGCGTGTAGCGCGGCGCCGCATTGCGGTTTGCCGCAGTTGCGGCAGGTCGGGGCGACCTACGGTTCCGGTCGGGCTGACCCGGGCCCCGGCCCGATTCCCCGGTGGAACCTGTATCGACCCCGTGCTGTCTGTAATGGGTTGGAGCGCTGTTGGGCGCTGTTTTTTTGTCACTCCGAACAGGGGAAACCCGCATGAAATGTTTTCAAAACGGTCTGTTTGCCGTCCTGCTCACCCTGGCCTGCTTTCAGGCTGTGGCCGCTGAAAAACTCGAAGATTCAGCGCAGATCGGCTCTGCCGACTGGGGCATCGAAACAGCCCAAATCAGCAACGACACTGCACCCGGCGATGATTTCTTTAGCTGGGTCAATGAAGGCTGGCTGGAATCGACCGAAATCCCGGACGGCTTTGCCCGCTGGGGGGCATTTACCGAGCTGGGCATCCTTGCAGAACAGCGGGTTGAGCAGATCATTGCGGATATGGCCGAAAGCAATCCGGAGCCCGGCAGTTCCGGCCAGCAGGTGGGCGATCTGTTTGCCAGCTACATGAACACCGCAGCCATTGACGAACTCGGCCTGGAGCCGATTCGTGAGACGCTCGATCAGCTTTTGACCATTGACAGCCATGAGGCGGCTGCGCGCTGGATGGGACGACCGGGAACCGCCTCGATCGTGACAAGCTTTGTCAGCCTTGACCCCGGCCATCCCGAGCGCTATCTGACTCAGCTCTATCAAGGCGGTCTGGGCCTGCCCGACCGGGACTATTACCTGCTTGACGAGGCGCCTTTCCCCGGCCATCGTCAGGCCTATCGCGACCATATTGTCGCAACCTTCCGTCGCGCCGGTGTTGATCAGGCCGAAGCGCGGGCCAACGCCATTTTGGCGCTTGAAACAAGGCTTGCCGAAAATCAATGGACCCGGGTTCAGGCCCGCGACCGGCAGGCCAACTACAAGCTGTTGTCGCCGTCTGCACTGGCCGAAAATGCGAACGATTTTCCGTGGCTGATTTTCTTGAGCGAGCGCCAGCTTGACGAGATCGACGAGCTCGTTGTCGGCACCGACAGCGCGATCTACGCCAACAGCCGGGTGTTCGCCGAAACCCCGGCCGAAGACTGGGCCTCCTGGCACGCTTTTCACTGGATCGACAATCACGCGCCGCTGCTTTCCGAAGAATTTTCCAGGGCCCACTTCGAGTTTTATCAGCAGCGCCTCAACGGCGTCGAAACCCAGCGCGAGCGCGACAAGCGCGGCATCAATTTTGTCAGCTCCCTGCTCGGTGAGGCGGTTGGCCAAATCTATGTCGAACGGCATTTCCCGCCTGAATATCGCGCCCAGATGATGGAGCTGGTCGAGTACCTGCGCCGCGCCTTTGCCGAACGTCTTGACACCCTCGCCTGGATGGATGAGGAAACGCGCGCCGAAGCACAGCGCAAGCTGGCCGCATTTTCACCCAAAATCGGCTATCCGGAGCGCTGGCGCGATTACTCCGACATTGCCATTCAGGCCGATGATCTGATCGGCAACAGCCAGCGGATCCGGGCGTGGATGTGGAGCGATATGCTCGCCAAACTGGACGAGCCGGTGCGCGATTGGGAATGGGGCATGCCGCCGCAGACGGTTAACGCCTACTACTCATCGACCCGTAATGAGATCGTCTTCCCGGCTGCCATCCTGCAGCCGCCGTTCTTCAACCCGGATGCTGACATGGCGGTCAATTTCGGCGCCATCGGCGGAGTGATCGGCCACGAGATGGGCCACGGTTTTGATGACCAGGGTTCACGCTCCGATGCCAACGGCGTGCTGCGCAACTGGTGGAGCGATGATTCACGCCAACACTTCGAAGAGCGTACGGCCAGCCTGATTGCCCAGTACAACGGCTTTGAGCCGATCGACGGCATGACGGTCAACGGCGCACTTGCCCTGGGCGAAAACATCGGCGATCTGGGCGGCCTGTCAATCGCCCTGCACGCCTACCGGATGTATTTGGACGATCATCACGACGGCGTAGCGCCAGAGCTTGACGGCTACAGCGGCGAGCAGCGTTTCTTTATGGCCTGGGCCCAGGTGTGGCGCAATCTCTGGGCCAGCGAAGAGGCCCTGCGCGCCCAGCTCGTACGCGGCCCGCACAGCCCGCCGCGCTATCGGGTCAACGGTGTGGTGCGCAATATCGACGCCTGGTATGAGGCCTTTGGAATCGCTGAAGATGCCGAACTGTACCTGGAGCCTGAAGAGCGCGTAAGTATCTGGTAGTTGCACCCCTGGATCCGGGATCAGGCCAGGTCTTTAGTCAGATCCCGGATCAGAGCCCAGGTGCTTTCAAGGTGATGCTACTCCCGACCGCTGCGCCAGATTGAAAACAGCAGCCAGACGCCGCCAATGGCGGCGCCAATAAAGCCCATCATGCCGAACGCTGAAAGCCCTGAACCTTCTCCGTCCACGTTGAGCACGATGGCCGAACCGATGATCAGCGCCGAGGTCACTACGCCGAGGGTGAGACGGCTGGCGGCGCGATCCAGGCGCATCGATACTTCGTGCAGTTCCTTGATGTCGATATGCACATCAATGCTTCCGCGGCGCGCGCGGCGCAGCAGGCGACTGAGATCATCCGGCAGGGAGCCGATCAGGCGCAGCATCTGACGCAGGCTTTTGCCCATTCTGCGGCTGATCATGGGTGCCGAATAGTGCTCATTGAGCAGCTCTTCGAGCACCGGACGGGCGGCACCGGCCATGTCAAACGATGGATCGAGGGAGCGCCCCATGCCTTCAAGAGTAATGAATGCTTTGAACATCAGCACCAGATCGGCCGGCAGGAGCAGATCGTGACGGCGCAAAATGCCGGTAATCTCACCAATCATCGCTGAAATTTCAAGGTCTTCCAGCGCAATGCCGTGAAAGTGGTCGATGAATTCCGTCACGTCTTCACGCAGACGGTCTTCATTGAGCCGGCTGTGTTCGCTCCATTCCATCAGGATTCGCGCGGTCAGTTCGGCATCTCGTGAAGCCAACCCGTGGAGCAGTTCAGCCACCTCGAAGCGGCGCTGCTCGGACAGGCGACCAACCATTCCGAAATCGATCAGACCGATGCGATTTCCAGACAGATAGTAAATATTGCCCGGATGCGGGTCGGCGTGAAAAAAGCCGTGGCGGAGAATCATCAGCAGCACCGCCCGAATACCGCGTCGGGCAAGCAGCGCACGATCCAGCCCGGCTTCATCCAGCGCTTCGGGCGGGCTGTTGCCAGGCAATCCTTCCAGGCACTCCTGAACGTTGAGCCGTTCGCCGGTCCACTCCCAGTAGACTTTTGGGATGACAACACCGGAGTCTGCTTCCAGCTCATCGGCAATACGCTCGGCGTTGCGGCACTCTGCGGCAAAATCCAGCTCGCGGCGCATGGAGCGGGTGAACTGGCGCACGAGCTGACGCGGGCGATACTGTCGCAGCTCCGTGGCTTCAGATTCAACCACCTCGGCCAGACGTTGCAGCAGTCTGAGATCGGCCTCAACCACTCGCCGAATGCCCGGCCGCCGAACCTTGAGCACCACCTTGCTGCCGTCATCAAGCCAGGCCCGGTGAACCTGGGCCAGGGAAGCCGCGGCAAGGGGTTCACGCTGCAGACGGCTGAACACTTCTTCCGGCGCAGCGCCAAGATCCTCGATCAGCTGCCGTTCGATTTCCTCCCAGGGCACTTTGGGGGCATGGTCCTGAAGGCGGCCGAACTCGACCAGCCATTCCGGCCCGAACAAATCAACCCGCGTTGCCAGCACCTGACCCAGCTTTACAAACGTCGGCCCAAGCTCTTCGAGCACCCGTCGGACCCGTTCGGGTGGCCGCAGCCGGGCCAGCTCCTCACCTTCCTTCCAGTGCAGCGCCTTGCCGGCACGCTGCAGCGCACCGGCCAGACCAATTCGCTGGACCACATCGCCAAAACCGTAGCGGATCAATATTGACGCAATGTCTTGCATGCGGCCGATATCCCGCGCCGCGCCGAGAGCCTGCCAGAGCATATTAGGCATCCTTGAAAATCCGCTTCCAGTGTACCCCGCCGCACGCCTGAAACCATTTTCCCAGCCAGCAGCAGGCCAGTTCGGCGGTCCGGCTCAGGGTAGAATCGCGGCATGAAAACGTTCAGCCGGGTGATTTTGCTGCTTGCCGCATCACTGCTGCTCGGCGGCTGTGCCAGCACGCCACCGCAGCGTCAGGAGAACATCTGCACTGTTTTCGAGCAGGAACCGACCTGGTATGACCACGCCTGGAACAGTGAACGACGCTGGGGCGTGCCGATTGCCGTTCAGATGGCCATCGTGCAGCGCGAATCCTCTTTCCGCAACCGTGCCCGGCCCGAGCGTGCGCGCCTGCTCGGCTTTATCCCCTGGCGTCGCCCATCCTCAGCCAGCGGCTATGCCCAGGCCCAGGATCCGGCCTGGCAGGATTATCTTGAATCAACCGGTCGCTCACGCCTGTTTGCCAGCCGCAGCAATATGGGCGATGCGCTGGATTTCATCGGCTGGTACAACTACACCAGCCACCAGCGCCTCAATGTTGAGCGCAACGATGCCTACCGCCTGTATCTGGCTTACCACGAAGGCCACGGCGGCTATCAGCGCGGCACCTGGCGCGACAAGCCGAAGGTTCAGCAAACGGCCCGTCAGGTGGCTGATCTGGCCGACCAGTACGGCCGTCAGCTACCGCTGTGCGAAGACGATTTCCGCTGCTCGGCCTGGTGGAAGTTCTGGCCTTTCTGCCGCTGAATGTGATGCAGACTATTTTCGGGTCGGCTTGTGGTGTGATTTCAGGTTTTGATCCGGACACTGGCTGAGGCACATGCGTAATCAGGACCAATTTTAGTCCGCAGCAGTTGGCCGCGGGCGGTTGCGGTAGCGCTGGTAGAGCTGGCGCTGGCGATCGCGGCTGAAGTCGTATTCCTCGCCGTCGATCCAGGCCCGCTCGATGCGGGTGGTTGCTTCCAGCGGTGAGCCGCTGGCAACGAAAAAGCTCGCCCGCTTGCCAGGCTCCAGCGTTCCCAGTTCATCGCCTGCGCCGATGATTTCGGCCGGCCACTGGGTGATGCTTTTCAGAGCCGCCTCGACCGGCAAACCAAAGGCTGCCGCCATGCCGGCCTCAAAGGCGATATGGCGGGCATTGCCGGCAACAAAGGCGCCGCCGCCGTCGGTAATGGCAAAGCGCACTCCGGCTTCGGCCAGGCGCGCAGCAGCGGCATAGGCCTGGTCATAAGGCTCCCAGCTGCGTTCCGGCATGGTCAGTACTCCGCCAAGAATGGCCGGCACATCGTCCGCTGCCAGACGGGTGGCCAGATGCTGAAGATCGGAATTGCCTACCAGCACCAACTGGTCGAATTCCTGTGCTTCGGCCCAGTCCAGGGCGGCGCGCATCACCTGTTCGCCGTTGGCGTGCAAAAACAGGCGCATCTGCCCATCAAGCAGCGGGACCAGAGCGGCAAACTGCTCGTTGGGCGCCGGTTGGGGCGCGCCTGATTTTTCATGCGCCTGTACGGCCCGCTGCCAGGCGCGGGCCTGCTCGAGCGTTTCATTGATCAGCTTGAGATCGGCGTGTTCCGGATCATCGGCCGCCGCTGCGGGAAAGGCGATGTGCATGCCTGACGGGGCGTGCAGGGTCATGTCCTGCCAGTTCCAGCCCGACAGACTGATGACAGCCGATGTGCCGCGGATCAGGCCGCCGGTTGGCATTACATTCACGCTCAGCAAACCACCGCTGATATTGGGCGCAAACAGCATGGAATCGTGATTGACCGCAATCTCGGCGCGAATGGCTGCATTGATCGACCCCATCTCCGTGGTGTCATCAGTACCGGCCACGCTGCCGATTTCGGTCAGACCAAGCACGGTGCCGGCATGGACCAGGCCGGGATAAAGATGCTGGCCACCCAGGTCCAGGGTTGTTACCGAATCATCCAGATCAGCCAACGGGCCGAGCGCTTCGATGCGGCCCTGACTGATCAACAGATAGCCGTTGGCGATCGGCTCGGAGCTGACCGGATGAATGGTCGCGCCGATCAGCGCCAGGCGCTCGGCCAGAGCTGGGCCGACGGCGAGAAACAACGTGCTGAGCAGCACGAAAACCTTGATCGAACGGCTCATGATCGGGCTCCTTGCAGCAGGTAGCGCAGAACCCGTTCACCGGGCTCCGGGTTGTCGTCTTCGGAGGCGAGCTCGGCAGCGGAGTCTTCTGCCGCCGGTGCGGCGTCGCTCTCATCACCCTCCTGCTCGGCGCGCACTTGAGCAATCAGCGCCTGACGCTCGCTTTCCCAACGCTGACGGGCCTCGATGTCTTGTTCGCGATCAAAATACAGACGACCGTCGATCCAGGTCTGATCAACACGGCTGGTTACCGACAGCGGCGGTCCGTTCCAGATCACCAGGTCGGCGTCCAGACCCTCAGCCAGGCGCCCGATACGCCCACCCAGACCAAGCTGTTCGGCTGAATTGGCGGTGATCAGTTTGAGCGCCTCATGCTCGTCCAGGCCGCCGTAGCGAACCGTCTTGGCTGCTTCGACATTCATGCGCCGGGCCAGCTCCGGATTGTCGGAGTTGAGGCTGGTCAGCACGCCGCGCTCATGCATCAGGGCAGCGTTGTAGGGAATGGCGTCGCGCGCTTCGTACTTGAAACCGTACCAGTCGGAAAAGGTCGAACCGGCAACGCCGTGGGCGACCATTTCATCGGCGACCTTGTAGCCTTCAAGCACATGATGCAGCGCCTTGATGGTGAAGCCGTGGCGATCGGCTGTATCCATCAGCGCCAGGAACTCGTCGGCACGATAGCCGTGAGCGTGCACGTCGATCCGTCCGTCAAGAATATCGTTGAGCACGTCCATTTCCAGGTTGGGCCTGGGCGGAACCCGATTGCGGCCGCCGCGCTCGGCGTGCTGCCGGGCATACAGACGCGCCTGCTGGAATTTCTCGTCGATGATCTGGTTGACGCCCTGACGACTGTCCGGATAGCGCGGCGTATCGGATCGCCAGTTGCTCTGCTTGGGGTTTTCACCGAGCGCAAACTTGATGACGCCCGGCTGTCCGTCAACGATCATTCCGGCCGGATCAGCGCCCCAGCGCAGCTTGACGATTACGTTCTGGCCGCCAATGGCGTTGGCCGAGCCGTGCATGAGCTGCATCGTGGTCAGTCCGCCGGCAAGCTGCCGGTAGATATTGATCGAATCGGCGTTGATGACATCGGCAACGCGAACCATCGCGGTGCTGATCAGTGACGACTCGTTAACCCCACCGGTCATCGCCGCATGCGAGTGGGCGTCAATCAGGCCGGGCGTGACGTGGCGTCCGGCCGCGTCGATTTCCACCGCTCCGCGCGGCGCACTGAGCCCGGTTCCGATGCGCTGGATCTTGCCGCGCCGGATCAGCACATCAGTATCGTTCAAAATACCGGCCTCGTCGGCAGTCCACAGCGTCGCGCCGCGAATCAGAACGTGCTCGGGCTGCTCGGGAATCGGGCTGTTCCACGCCTCGATATCATGCGCCACAGCTGGCGAGCCGCCAAGCGCGGCAGCGACGGCCAAAATAAAACCATAAACGCTGACTCTGCTCATGCCCTGCCCTCCGCTGTGTCGGGACCGCTGCTGCGCTGGGCGCGCACATCAAAACTGCCCTGCGGGCTGCTGCCGCTGCCGCGCCCGCGTTCTCCGTCAATATCCAGATGAAAACTGATCGAGCCCGGCATGCCCATGCGCGCCCCGTCAATTCGAACGTTCAAACGGCTGCCAGACACCTGAGCCTGGGCCAGCGGCACTGGCGTGCCCATGAATTCGATCTGTCCCGAAAGGTTGCTGGCCGGGCCTTCAAGCTGCAAGGTGGCCGGAATTGTGCCCATGCCCTCGATAATCAGGCTGACTTCCCAGGTTCCGGCCGGCTCGATTTCCGGTGGTTCCAGAGCCGCGAGCACATTGCGGCGACCGTCCACCCAGACTTCCTGAATGGCCGGCGACTCGACCAGCAATTCACCGTCAACAAGCACAAAATTGGCCATGTAACCGGGCGCCAAACGACCGGCGCGGTCGGCGATGCCGAGTAGTTCGGCCGGCCCGGTGGTCAGCGCGGCCAAAGCGCGATCCGGATCGAGACCGCCGTGCTCAAGCGCGCGGGCCAGATGCTTGAACATCGTCTCGGACGTGCTATGAGGATGGCTGGTAAAAACGACCGGCAAGCCGGAATCCATGACCCGGGCCGGGTTTTCCGGGGCAAGCTGCCAGTGGCGCAGCTCCGGCAGGCTGATATCGCGCTCATTGCTGTCCACATCGGGCGCGTCGGGAAATTCCAGCGGCAGAATCTGCCCAAAACCGCTGCGGCTCAACGCATCCAGGCGTTGATATTCACGCCCATGACCGACGATCCAGGCGCTAAGCCGGTAGTGCTCGGCCAGGTCGGCAACCCGCAGGGAATCGAGCGCATCGCTGGCGGTAAACATCGACACCACATTTCCGGCCAGCACCGGTTCGAGGTCAACCAGGCCTTCCAGAAACTGCGGCCGCGGCTGCGCCGGGTTGCGCTGCCAGGCCTGACGGGCGGCCAACTGCCAGCGAGCGTCGCTGAGCGCCTGGCGCAGCAGGGCCATGGTTCCCATCAGCGAGCCCGGAAATTCGCGTCCGGAGGCCCGCGCCTGCAGAGAAAAATGCTGAAACAGCTCAGGCTCGATCAGGTTGGCCGACAAACCACCCTCGCCCAGGTTGACCAGTGCGCTGCGCCCGGCCACCAACCCGGATTCAGGGGCCAGAACGGCGCTGGTAAACCCGGCCCGGCGCAGCGCGCCAACGCGCTCTTCCGGCCAGGCCCGGGAGCTGAGCCGACGTTCCGAGCGAATCAGCGGGTGCGGGTAGCTGCCCGGCTCCAGGCGAGCCGATTCAGCATCGTCCGCGGCGTTCGCATCGGCCTCGTCCGGCTCGAATTTCACCGGCACGTAGACGTCGATCAGACCGGGATAGATGCGCAGATCGCTATTTTCCGGATCGTGTTCAAAGTGCCGCGCATCGGCGGGAATGTCGATCGCTGAGCCGAGCGCCTCAATCACCCCATCGCGAACCACGATGGTGCCGTTTTCGATCAGCTCACCGGGCGCCGGCACAAGGCTTACGCCACTGATGGCGTAGACCGCCGGAACCGCTTGGCGCAGCACCGGCTC
>CALEIM010000159.1 GCA_937876395.1 uncultured Wenzhouxiangella sp.
GGATGAATCAACCGGAAAAATCCCGGCAAACACGCGCGGCTGTAGCGGCTTGAATCCCGGCAGCGCCTGCTCGGCGGGCTCGCGGGCGCTGGTGATCGTATCGCCGACCGGTGCTCCGTGCACTTCCTTGATGCCGGCGGCAACAAAACCCACCTGGCCGCAGCCCAGCGCATCGCGGCCGGTGCGCTTGGGCGTGAAAATACCAACCTGGTCGGCCTGGTGCTCGTCGCCGGACGACATCACACGAATCTTTTCGCCCTTTTTCAGCCGCCCTTCCATGATCCGGACCAGAGAGTTGACGCCCAGGTAATTATCGAACCAGGAGTCAACGATCAGCGCCTTGAGCGGCTGATCCGAGCGGTCTTCTGGCGGTGGAATCCGCCGCACCAACGCTTCAAGAATCTCACGCACGCCATCGCCGGTCTTGGCGCTGACCATCAGGGCTTCAGATGCATCAATGCCAATAATATCCTCGATCTGGTGGCGGACCCGCTCGACATCGGCCGCCGGCAGATCAATCTTGTTGATCACCGGGATGACTTCCAGGCCCTGCTCGACGGCGGTGTAGCAGTTGGCCACACTCTGCGCCTCTACCCCCTGGGCGGCGTCAACGACCAGCAGCGCGCCTTCGCAAGCGGCCAAAGACCGCGATACTTCATAGGAAAAATCGACGTGACCGGGGGTGTCGATGAAGTTGAGTTGATAGACCTGCCCGTCATCGGCGCGGTAATCCAGCGTCACGCTCTGGGCCTTGATGGTGATGCCGCGCTCGCGCTCGATATCCATTGAATCGAGCACCTGCGCGGCCATCTCGCGATCGCTCAGCCCGCCACAGACCTGAATGAAGCGATCGGCCAACGTCGATTTGCCGTGATCAACATGGGCGATGATCGAGAAATTGCGGATGTGGCGAACGTCACTCATCGGGAAAACTATTGCGGCGTGAAAAAAATCGCCCCCGCGCAACGCGGGGGCGATACGAAGGGTCGGCTAACCCTGGATTATACCGGCCGGCTCACCGCAGCGAGTGTTGGCGTCACGATTCGCCTTTCGCCTCCGGCTGGTAGGCCAGAAATGCGGTGTTGCCATTGCTCTGCTGCACCAGCAGAGCCACCGTGCGCCCGGCATCCAGGCCGGCAACGATGCGGTTGAAGTCTTCCATGTCGCCGACCGGCTGGTTGTTGATCATGACGATCAACTGGCCGCGCCGAATTCCGGCTCGATACGCGGCGTCGCTTTCGACCTCGTCAATTACCACGCCGCCCTCCGGGTCGTTGTAGCGGCGACGCAGTTCGTCGCTCAGCGGCGAGACGGTCAGGCCCAGTGCGTTGCTCGGCTCGGCCGCACTCGCGCTGGCGCCGTCGCCGTTGACATCGGCCGTCTCGCGTTCACCCAGGGTGACCTCCAGGTTGCGACGCTCGCCCCAGCGCCAGACGGTCATGTCCACCGTTTCACCCGGCTTTTGCATACCAACCAGGGGCGGAAGCTCGGAGTGCCGCTCAATCGGCGTGCCCTCAAACTCGATGATCACATCACCGACTTCCATGCCTGCGTCCTCGGCCGGACTGCCAGCCTCGACCCGCGTAATCAGGGCGCCGGCCGGCCGCTGCATGCCCAGAGCATCGGCCTGCTCACGGCCAACCGCCTGGAGCAGCACGCCGAGAAAACCGCGCGCCACCCGACCGCTGTCGAGTAGCTGCTCGATCGAGTTCCGGGCAACCTCGGATGGAATCGAAAACGACAGGCCGATGTTGCCGCCGTGCGACGACAGAATCCAGGAATTGATGCCCACGACCGTGCCATCGGTGCGGATCAACGGTCCGCCAGAATTGCCGCGATTGATCGCCACATCGCTCTGAATGAACGGCACGTACTGCTGCTGCGCACCCTGACTGCGCCCCTTGGCGCTGACAATCCCGGCCGTTACCGACTGCTCGAAGCGAAATGGCGAGCCAATCGCAATCACCCACTCACCCGGGCGCAGATCATCGGTGGTGCCAAGATCCAGGGTCGGCAGATTGTCGGCCGGAATGCGCAAAACGGCGATATCGGTTTCGGCATCGGAACCAATCAATTCGGCAACATATTCCCGACGGTCAGCCAGCCGCACGATGATCTCGTCAGCACCGTCGACGACGTGGTGATTGGTCACCACCAGGCCATCGGCTTCAATGATGAAACCTGAGCCGCCGCCCTGGCGATCCGGCTGGCCACGGCGTTCGCCGCCGCCGAAGGGTTCCTCAAAGAAGCGGCGGAAAAACTCCGGCATGTCGTCGGGCACGCCGCGTCCTTCTTCGGGCAACTCGGCCGGGCGACTGCCAAAGCGGGTCGTGGTGATATTAACCACCGCCGGCGCCGAATTTTCCACCAGCTCGGTGAAATCCGGCTGGGCGGCCAGCGGCGCGGCCAGCATCATGACCAGCAGCACGGCTGAAAACTTCAGGGTTCTGAGCATGACATTCAGTCCTTTTGGGTCAGATTCTGTCTATTGAGATAGTGGCGCCGTCGCTGCAGGACAAGCGTTCGATGACCGGATCAAGCCCGCGCATCGTACCCTGGCGCAAAACAAAAGCGACCACGGCAAGAGCTGTCAGACCACCGCCCAGCGCGCCAATATCCCGCCACGCGACCGGCCCGAGCAGCAGGTGCAGGGCCAGCGCACCCAACAGAAATCCAAGCAGCGGCAAACCGTAAAACAGGACGCCGGCCACGGCCAGGCGGTCCGTGGGCAGGCCAACGCGCACCCACTCACCGTTGGCCAGTTCGCGGTGCCCGCTCAGTTCCATGCGGCTGCGACCGCGCAGCACAAGGCCGGAAAACAGGCCCGCGCCGCATCCTTCGCCGCGGTTGCAGCGCTCGCAGGCATCCGGGGAACTGAACTCCAGAACCAGCCCGCCTGGGCCGGCTACCACGCGCGCGATCTGCCATATCATCGCCGTCACGCCGTGTGATCAGCCTCGCGCGCGATCGCGTTCAGCGCGTTTGAGCTGGCGGCCGACAAATTCCACGGTCGCGGCCGGTACCTCACCGAGCACGGTATAGAGCTTGCCACTCGATCGGGTGGTATAGACGTGGACCGCGCCCATGCTGTTGACGCGGCTGCTGGTCTCACCTTCGGCGGTATTCTCGATATAAATCGAAAAGCTGGATATGCCGTCACTGTAGAGCTGAAATTCGAACTCAGCGCCACCGTTGCGTTCGCCGCTGCCGACGTGCACCAGGCGAAATCCGCGCGGCACGCGTGGATTGATCGACGCCTCCTGTGCGACCGCATCGGTCGGTTGCTGGATCGGGTCCAGCGTGGTGCCGGCAAACTCCTGGCCGATAAACTCGGGCTCAAACTCCGCATCATTGATCTCGGCGCCGAGCTCCAGGGAGGTAAACGAGACCTGCTGGAGCTGGTGACCATCATGATCGATGACCGCATAGCGCAGCAGCATGGCCGTGCTCTCTTCCAGCCACAGGCGCGAGCCGTAGCGGTAGGCGTCGCGCGGCTGAATATGTATCACTCGCGCCATCATTCCGGCAGCCCGCGCGCGGTCACCCAGCGTAATGCGATAGGCCGAGTCGGCGCTGAGCAATCGATCGACCGGCAGATCCGGCAGCAGACGTCCGGTTAGCTGACTTTCCAGTGCGACCGGCTGATCGCCGGGCAGTACGCAGCGCACCTTGCCGCCCTTGCGCAGAATTTCGCGCGGCTCGCCGTCGATCGAGACGATGCGCTCGCGTACGCCGTTCTCATCGGAGCGATGCACCACCCGCAGGGTATCGACCTGCCCGTTGCGCACATGCACCAGCGTGCCGCGGTAATCGAGGCTTTCGACGGCCGACGACATGCGCTCCAGCCAGCGATTGATGGAATCTTCGGCACCGGCCGGCGCCGCACTCAGCAGCAGACCGACAACCACAGTCAGCAGCCAGACAATTGAGGGCCCGCGGTACACGGTCAGATCAGCGCTCGTCGAAGACCGGGGTATAGATCACCACATCGGGTGGCGTATCCAGCTCTTCACCGAGCCCGGTAACGATCGGCACCCAGGTCGGGAATCCGGCGTTGCCGGCGGCCTGATGGTGGCGCAGCACGTAGCCGCTGATCCGCTCACGCTCGGCGCGCTGGTTTTCGGAATAGCTGACCGGCACGGTCGGCTGAGTGAACGGCTGGTCAAATGAAGTCGAACGGGCGACGAACCCGGCCTGATCGTCTCCGGCCGGCAGACTGCCCTGCTGTTCCAGCAGGGAATTGAAACCAACGACGGCCATCAGGGCAACGCTGGCGGCAATGGCCGTGCCGGTAATTGGCCGCAGCCAGCCCTTGGCGGACGGTACGGGTGCGGCTTCAGATTGCAGCGCTGCAGCAACCCGATTGACCAGGTCGGCGCCGGCCAGGGATTCGCCCTGCAGGCAGGCGCGCACCGTGTGCATGCGCGTCCAGGTGGCAGTCAATTCGGCATCGCCGGCCAGGCGCCGGAGCAGAAATTTGCGCCCACGCCGGTCCAGCTCATCGTCCATCAAACAAGACAGATTTTCACGACTTGTATCACTCATGGATTTCGAATTCCTATTGATTGTCCAGCAGCGGTCTTAACCGCACATCGATGGCCTCTCGGGCCCTGAAAATCCGTGACCTCACCGTGCCGATCGGGCATTCCATGGTTTTGGCGATCTCTTCGTAGCTCATGCCGTCAAACTCGCGCAGGGTGATGGCCACCCGCAAGTCTTCCGGCAGACTGGCGATCGCGTCGTGGATGGTGCTCTCGATTTCTGCGCGCAGCAGATCGTGTTCCGGCGAGTCTTGCTCCTTGAGACGCGAATCAACCTGAAATTGTTCCGCATCCACCGCATCAATATCCGAAGACGGCGGGCGCCGGCTCTGGGCAACGAGGTGATTTTTGGCGGTATTGATGGCAATTCGGTACAGCCAGGTGTAGAAAGCGCTGTCGCCGCGGAAGCGTCCGATCGCGCGGTAGGCCTTGATGAAAGCCTCCTGGGCGATGTCCAGCGCTTCGGCGTGATCGGACACATAGCGGGTAATCAGGCTGACGATTTTGTGCTGGTATTTGCCAACCAGCACGTCAAAGGCCCTTTTGTCACCCGCCTGCACACGCTCAACGAGTTCTTGGTCAACTTCCCGTTCGCCCATCGGGGCAATTCCTGTCCTTGTTAGGGCGACCGGGCTCACATGGAATACTGACCTTGGCCCGGCCGGTTAGTTTCATGACGCTGAAAACAGCAGAATATCACGCCACAGACCAGAACTGCCGTCTGTGGAGTGCCATAATAGCGGGTTTGCACGGCAAACAATCGCACAGGAGCATCCGGCCATGAGCACGCACAAACCACTACTTGACCGCCTCGGCCTCAAGGACATCAATCCCGGCGCCTGCTTCGGCCCCGGACAGTATGCACCGGTCAGCCAGGACCGACTGATCGAATCGTTCAACCCCACCGACGGCCAGCTCATCGCCCGGGTCAGTGGCGCCAGCGAGGCCGACTACGAAAAAGTCATCGAAACCGCGCGCGAAGCCTCACTTGCCTGGCGCACCGTGCCGGCGCCCGAGCGCGGCAACGCCGTGCGCCTGGTCAACGACGCCCTGCGCGATTACAAGGACGCGCTGGGTTCCCTGGTCGCGCTGGAAATGGGCAAGATCAAGCCCGAAGGCGACGGCGAGGTCCAGGAAATGATCGACATCGGCGATCTGGCGCTGGGCCAGTCGCGCATGCTCTACGGCAACAGCATGCACTCCGAACGCCCCGGACACCGACTCTACGAACAGTGGCACCCGCTCGGCGTAGTCGGCGTGGTCACCGCGTTCAACTTCCCGGTGGCCGTCTACGCCTGGAACGCCTTCCTTTCGGCCATCTGCGGCAATGCCACGGTGTGGAAGCCAAGCCCCAAGGGCGTGCTGTGCTGTGCCGCAGTCCAGAACATCATCAGTGAAGCTCTGGCCGACACCGATTACCCGCCGATATTCACCGCCTTCATGGAAGCCGGCAACGAGCTGGCCGGCCGCTTTATCGACGATGAGCGCGTCAACCTGATGTCGTTCACCGGCTCGACCAAGGTCGGCCGCATGGTCGGTGAGCGGGTCGCCAAACGAATGGGCAAAAGTCTGCTCGAACTGGGCGGCAACAACGCCATCATCATGGACGAAAGCGCCGACTTCAAACTGGCCATTCCGGCGGTGGTTTTTGGCGCCGTCGGCACCGCCGGCCAGCGTTGCACCAGCACACGCCGCCTGTTCGTCCACGAGTCCATCTACGACGAGACCGTGAACGCACTGGTCAAAGCCTACGCCCAGGTACGCATCGGCGATCCGCTCGACGAAAACACCCTGATGGGTCCGCTGACCGATGCAGCCTCCGTCGAGCGCTTCGAAAAAGCCGTGGCCCGCGCCCAGGAAGCCGGCGGCCGGGTGCTGACCGGCGGCAAACGCATCGACGGCGACGGCTTTTTTGTTCAGCCGACCATCATCGAAGCGCAAAATGACTGGGAGATCGTCCAGGAAGAAACCTTCGCCCCGATTCTCTACCTGATGAAGTACAGCCGCCTGGAAGACGCCGTGGCGATGCAAAACGACGTGCGCCAGGGTCTGAGTTCGGCGATCTTCACCACGGATCTGCGCAATGCTGAATACTTCCTGTCGCACCAGGGCTCGGACTGCGGCATTGCCAACGTCAACATCGGTACCTCGGGTGCGGAAATCGGCGGGGCCTTTGGTGGCGAGAAAGAAACCGGCGGCGGGCGCGAGTCCGGTTCGGACTCCTGGAAAGCCTATATGCGCCGCCAGACCAACACCACCAACTGGTCGACCGAGCTGCCGCTGGCCCAAGGCATCAAGTTCGAGCTGTAGATGTACCGTTGGCTCCGCAACGGCCTGTTCCGCCTCCCCCCGGAGGCGGCACACGATCTGGCCCTTAACGCGCTGTCCGTTGCGGGCCTGATCCGGCTGCCGCGGCTGCTGGGTGGGTGCAAAATATCGCGTCCGGTCGAACTGATGGGCCTGAAGTTTGCCAATCCGGTCGGCCTGGCGGCCGGCCTCGACAAGAACGGCGATCACATCGAAGCGCTGGGTCAGCTCGGCTTCGGCTTTGTCGAGGTCGGAACGGTTACCCCGCGGCCGCAGGTCGGCAATCCGAAGCCGAGGATGTTTCGCCTGTCCGAGCATCAGGCCCTGATCAATCGCCTGGGCTTCAACAACAAAGGCGTCGATCACCTTGTCGAGCGGCTCAAAGCCACCCGCTTCGACGGCGTGATCGGGGCCAATATCGGCAAGCAAAAGGAAACCCCGGTCGACCAGGCCGCCGAGGACTACAGGCTGTGTCTGGAAAAAGTCTATCCCTGGTGCAACTATGTGACCGTCAACATTTCCTCGCCCAACACCGCCAAGCTGCGCGAACTGCAGGACACCGGCCGCCTGCGCGAGCTGCTCGCCGAGCTGGTCACCGTTCGCGACCGCCTGGCGCAAACGCACAACGGCCATCGCCCGCTGCTGATCAAGATTGCACCCGACTGGAACGATCAGGCCCTGATCGCCTCGCTGCGCGTGATCGGTGAATCCGGCATCGATGGTCTGATTGCCACCAACACCACTCTCGATCGCGCCGCCGTCAACGGCCATCGACACGCCCAGCAGGTCGGCGGACTCAGCGGCGCCCCGCTGAAAACCAAGGCCGATCATGTCCTGCGACAGGCCCGCCAGGTGCTCGGCGCCGCGTTTCCGATCATTGGTCTGGGCGGCATCAGCAGCGGCCAGGATGCGGCCGACAAGCAGCGCGCTGGCGCCAATCTGGTCCAGATCTACACCGGCTTCATCTACCGCGGACCGGCCCTGATCGCCGAATGCCTGAACGCCTGGAACGGCGATGCCAAGCGGCCGGCAGCCTGAAATCATCCGCCACGCGGATATCCGCAGCCTGAGCACGTTTCGCCTGCCCGCCCGGGCCGCTGAGCTGTGCATCATCGACACGCCCGAACAGCTCGCCGCGCTGCCCGAAACCGGCGCCGAGGAATTGGTTCTGGGCGGCGGCTCCAACACCGTGTTCGTCGGCAATTTTGCCGGCCGGATCATACTCAACCGGATGCGCGGCATCGAATTTGCCGACGCCGGCGAGCACGTTCTGGTGCGCGCCGCGGCCGGCGAAAACTGGCATTTCCTGGTACGCCAGTGCCTGGACCGCGGCTTGCATGGCATCGAAAACCTGGCCATGATCCCCGGCTCGGCGGGTGCGGCGCCGATGCAGAACATCGGCGCCTACGGCGTGGAGCTGGCCGATGTTTTTGAATCTCTGGAAGCGCTTGATCGACAGCGCGGCGAGGTGGTTCGAATCCGACGCGGGGAGGCAGGCTTTGGCTACCGCGACAGCCGCTTTCGATCAGCCGATGCGGGCCGCTTTCTGATTACGGCCGTCAAGCTGCGCCTGGCTCGCCGCTTTGAACCTCGGCTGGACTACTCCAGCCTGGCCGCTGAACTTGAGCGCCAAGGCAACTCGCAGCCAACACCACGTCAGCTGGTCGCCACGATCATGCAGCTCAGGCGCCACCGCCTGCCCGACCCGCAGCGCCTGGCCAATGCCGGGAGTTTTTTCAAAAACCCGATCGTTGCCGACACGTTCGCCACGGCACTGCTGGAAGAACACCCCGGGCTGCCGCACTGGCCCATGGGCGACGGCCAGATCAAGCTGGCCGCGGCGTGGATGATCGAGAAGCTGGGCTGGAAAGGACGTTTTATTGGCGACGCCGGTGTCTACCCTCATCACGCCCTGGTGCTGGTCAACCGCGGGCAGGCCACCGCCAGCGAACTGCTGGCGCTGATCGAGGCGATCACCAAGTCAGTTCTGGGAGAGTTCGGCGTCGCCTTGCAGCCCGAGCCGCTGCTGCTCGGTTATTGCGGGTTCGAAGCTGGGACGCACCGACCGTCGGGGGCGTCGCCCCGACCTACGATTCACTCATTTCCAGGTCTGGGCGACGTCCCCGACGAATAATTGATGGCTTGTACCAGGTCTGAAAACGACCGCCATTTACGCGTCGAAGCGTGCCTTGAGCTTCTTGAGTGCGACGGCTTCGAGCTGGCGGATGCGTTCGGCTGAAACACCGTACTTGTCGGCCAGTTCCTGCAGCGTGGTTTTGGGGTCCATCAGCCAGCGGCTCTGGATGATGTCGCGCGAGCGGTCGTCGAGATTTTCGATGCCGTCAAAGAGCATATTGCGGTGGAGCTGTTCCCAGTCCTCGGCCTCGGCAATGTCTTCGGGCGAGGCGGTCAGGCCCTCAAGGTAGGCGGCCGGTGCCATATAGGTGGATTCGTCACTGTCAACCGGCATATCGAAGCCGACATCCTGGCCGGACAAGCGTGATTCCATCTCCATGACCACTTCGGGCTTGACACCCAGGTCTTCGGCAACGGCGTTGACCTCTTTCTGGTTGAGCCAGCCGAGGCGCTTTTTCTGACGGCGCAGGTTGAAAAACAGCTTGCGCTGCGCCTTGGTGGTGGCCACCTTGACGATGCGCCAGTTGCGCAGAATGAATTCATGAATCTCGGCGCGAATCCAGTGCACAGCAAACGACACCAGGCGCACACCCTGATCCGGATCAAAGCGCTTGACCGCCTTCATCAGGCCGATGTTGCCTTCCTGAATGAGATCGCCGACCTGCAGACCGTAGCCGGAGTAGCCGCGCGCCACGTGCACAACAAAGCGCAGATGGGACATCACCATCAGGCGGGCCGCGTCGAGATCGTCGTCGTCGCGATAGCGGCGGGCGAGGCTCTGCTCCTCTTCGAGGGTCAGCACCGGAATCCGGTTGACTTCCCCGATATAAGCGTCGAGTGAGCCGGTTCCTGCCGGTGCGAGCAGATGACTGGGTACAAGATTCTTGCCCATGATTTCTCCTCCAATTCAGCGGTAAATAATACCAGATCAACTGATCAAAATCGAATCAGGATCAAATTGGTACTTGTTCTTCTCACGTCTTTCGACGCCGACCGGTTGGCAAAAGTTCCGCGGCTTTGGGGATGGTCGATGGCAATTCAAGGGCAGGCCTTTGACGGCCTGCCCCGGACTGGTTTATTCGGCATTCTCCGCCGCACTTTCGGGAGCCAGCCGGTCGTGCAGATAGGCATAAATCAGCGCGGTCAAAAAGGCGCGCTGTTCAAGATTGGCCGCTCCGCCGTGGCCCCCTTCGATGTTCTCGTAATAGAGCACGTCGTGGCCCTGGTCGAGCATCCTGGCGACCATCTTGCGGGCGTGGCCCGGGTGGACCCGGTCATCCAGCGTATTGGTGGTGATGTAGGGGGTCGGATAATCCACCTCCGGCCGCAGCTGCTGGTAGGCCGAATATTCCGCGATCCAGGCCGCCTCCTCGGGGATGCGCGGATCGCCGTATTCACCGATCCACGAGGCGCCGGCCGGCAGCTCGTGGTAGCGCAGCATGTCGATCAGCGGGCTCTCGATCACCGCCGCGTTGAACAGCTCGGGCCGCTGGGTGATCGCCACCGAGGTCAGCACCCCGCCGTTCGACCGGCCGTAGATGCCCAGGCGCTCCGGCGAGGTGATGCCGCGGGCGATCAGGTCCTCGCCCACCGCCGCGAAATCGTCGAAGGCGCGTTGCCGGTTCTCGTTCAGCGCCGCCTGGTGCCAGGCCGGGCCGAACTCGCCGCCGCCGCGGATGTTGGCGTTGACGTAGACGCCGCCATTCTCAAGCCACAGCTTGCCCATCTCCGGGATGTAGGCGGGCGGCTTGGAGAGCTGGAAGCCGCCGTAGCCGTACATGATCGTCGGCGCGGTCCCGTCCATGACCAGATCGCGCGGCCGCACCACGAAATAGGGAATCCGCGTGCCGTCGGCCGACGTCGCCTGGAACTGCTCGACTACATGATCCTCCGCGTCGAAGCGCGCCGGCGAGGTGCGCGCGACCACCATCTCGCCAGAGGCAGAGTCAGCCTGGATCAGGGTGGCGGGGGTGAGGAAACCCTGGGTATAGGCGAAAAACTCCGTCCGGCTGGAACTGGCGTCGGCGATGCCGACCGAGGCGTTCTCGGGCACGTCGAGCACCCGCGCGCGACGCCAGGCGCCGTTGTCGAAGGCGTGGATCTGCAGGCCGCCGCTGACCTCGTCATAGAGGTTGACGACCAGACCGCCCGCGGTGGCCGCCACGCCCTCGATCGACTGGCGCGGGCCCGGCTGAACGACCAGCACCGGGGCGCCGGGGTCCGCACTTTCGCGGGCGGCGTCCGCCGGCCACGACAGCAAGGCGCCCGAGCGGTGACCGGCGAAGTCCTCCTCGACCGTGAACACCAGCTGGCCGTCCTGCAGGGCCTGCAC
>CALEIM010000160.1 GCA_937876395.1 uncultured Wenzhouxiangella sp.
TGAACACCACGGCTGAACCGCCATCGTCGATGAAGTCGGCCAGGGCGTCACCCACGCTGACATTCGCACCAACAGCGTTCCACGGGTTGTTGTTGACCAGAACGGCGACATCGTAGCCGGCCAGGTCCGCGCCTGTGATTGTGCCCAGACCACCGGAGTACAGCTCGGCTGTAACACCAGGGAAACCGCTCAGATCGGTGACCAGATTGGTCGGTGGTACGGGATCCGGAGAGAGCACGACCACGGACAGATTATTCTGCCTCAGCCCAAGCGTCACTTTACGCTGTTCGAACGGACGGGCCATGATTTCGCCAGTCGCCCGGGAACTTCCATCGGCAACCGCGCTGCGTGTGGCCACGGCCGGTCGCTCAATGAGGTGATCAATCGTCATGTCGAGCTCGGCACTGGTCTCGATGCTGACGATGGAAAATTCCGACGACCCTGCTCCGTCATTGGACAGTGTCAGCACTTCGGTGCCGCTTTGGCCAACGAACAGCTCGACTTCAAAACTTTGAGGATCGTGGCTGGTGCAGCCAGCATCCAGCGCCAGATCAAAATCAACTGTTGTTGTGCCTTGCGGTACCAGCACAACATCAATTTCGCTGGCACCGATGTGATCGACGGCCGTCACGCTGACCGACACCGGGCTTTCATCTGCTGCAATCTCGAACTGATAAAAACCGTCGGGGCCGCTGGTGGTGGAATACGTTCCAAGCGGGCTGATCAGCTCGACCTGGGTGCCTTCCAGGGCTGATGGATCATTCGAGCAGTAGCCGAGCCCGGTAATCCTGCCTTCGACAAGAGCCGGTTCGCCAACTGTGAGGCTGACCGGCACTGTCACCATGCTGACCGGGCCCAGACTGTCGCTCAGATCAACCAGAATATTGGCCTGGTAAACACCGGCATCCAGACCGGTGGCATCGAAGTTCACATCAATGTTGGACAGATTACCCGAAGACATCGTGCCAGCTGTGGGATTAAAACTCAGCCAGTCCACCGTCTTGAAGTGCATAACGGCGTTATAGGCAAGTCGATCAAGATTTCCGGTCCAGTCGGGCGGCACACCATCATTGCTGTATAGCAGGTTGATGCCGATCACATTCTCATTGGCAGCAATCATTGGCCAACCGTTATCCCACTCTGCGATGTGCGTCGCATCGGGCTGAAGCGAGAGATCCATAATCCCATAGCTTGCGCCCGCTGCACCTACACCGCTGAGAATTGGATGATCGACCAGCAGCGGAACCATGATCCAGTTCCCTAGCCAAGAGCTACCAGACCGCTGGAATGGACCATAATCTTCATCCATGAAACGCCCCCCCAGCGCGCCATAAGAGCCCACATCGGAGTAGCTATGGTTGAACACCACGGCCTTGCCACCCGCATCAATGAAGTCCGCCAACGCATTACCTAACCTGACTCTTGCCGCTTCCAAATCCCAGGTATATATATTGGACAAAACGGCTACGTCGTAGCTGGCCAGATGGGCTGCTGTAATGGCAGCCAAATTGCCGGAATAAAGCTCAGCGGTGATGCCCGGAAACCCATTCAGATCATCCACCAGATTATTCGGCCCGATCCAGTCCGGCGAAAGCACCACAACTGACCGCTCAGCCGGATATGCGAGCAGCGAAAAACTCAGATCAACGAGACCATCGTTGAACATGGTCAGGGTTTCGTTACCGCTTTCGCCCAGCAGCAGCTTGACATCAAAGTTCTCCGGCGCGTAGCTGGAGCAGCCCTCCATGGTCAGATCAAAATTGACCACGGTTGTACCCGTTGGCGCCAGAGCGACGCCGGCTTCACTGTGGTCTACGTGATTGGCGGCGGTCACACTGAAAGCCAGCGGCGTTTCACCAGCCTCGATTCTGAGCCGGTAAAAACCGTCGGAATCGCTGGTGGCAAAATAGCTTCCGCCCTGACTGCCGGTAATTTCGATCAGAGCAGCTTCCAGCACGTGCGGATCCTGCGAACAAAAGCCCAGGCTGGTGACGGTGCCTTCCAGCCACGGCCTGTTATCCACAACAGTCAGCGTAGCCGGTATGGTCAGCGTGGAGGCCTGCCCATCGCTGAGATCGACCGCGATATCGCCCTGGTAAACGCCGGCAGCCAGGCCGGCGGCATCAAAGTGCACGTCAATGCTGGTCTGACCACCGGCCGGCACCGTGCCGGTTTGCGTACCAAAACTCAGCCATCCCATCAGATCGAAGAACATGATGGCGTTATAGGTCATCCGATCGATCTCACCGGTCAAGATGGCCGCGTCACTGAAGTCGGTGTAGAGCATATTGAACGCCACTACATTGTCAGTAGCGGCAATCGCCGGAGCGCTGCCGAAAGAGCCCCAATCCGCAATGACGGTGGCGTCAGACTGAACCGGGTTTGTGAAGAGTAGCCCCAGGTTGTAGTGCACGTCACCAACACCGTCCAGAATCGGATGGTCAGGCTCCACCTTGGACATGGGCCCATAATTCAAAAAAGCCGAAGTGCCTGGCAGGAACGGGCCATAGCCGTCGGTAATGAAACGGCCCTCCAGTCGGGTGGAATAGCTGGAAGTAGCATAGCTTTGGTTGAACACCACGGCTTTGCCATTAGCATCGATGAAATCCGCCAGTGCATCACCCACGGCCACGCCGGCCATCAAGTCAGGCCAACGCCACGCCTCGCTATTGTGCAAAATGGCGATATCGTAGCTGATCAGATCGGCGACGGTGATCTCAGCCAGATTGCCGGAATACAGTTCGGCAGTGATGCCCAAAAATCCGTTCAGATCAGTAACAATGCTGGTTGGCGGCACCTGATCCGGCGAGAGCACGACAATCGACAGCTCCGGTTTGGGGGTACGTACCGAAAAGCTCAAATCGGTCGGGCCATCGTTGAACAGCGTCAGCGTTTCAGTGCCGCTGCCGTTGTATTGCAATTCGACATTAAAACTCTGCGGTGCATGGCTGGCGGCGTTGACAGCGCCCGGATAGAGCAAAGCCACGGACGAAAACACCGCCAATAGCGCGCCAAAAACTAATGCGACACCTGTGTGTGCGCTCAACGACCCATGAAAATTCATGCTGGACTCCCCTTGGTGTGTGTATTTGATTGATGGCCCGGGGCCTGGCAAGGTAGCCCCTTCTCCCCGCAATTAAAAACCGCGGCGCGGAAAAACGCATCAGCCAGCGGCGTGGACAGTATCCAATGATCTATTGAGCGATGTCAAGAATTTGGCGATTACCGGTAGAAAAGCCCAACTCCATCAACCCGATGCAGATGGATTCTGCATGGACTCGTCGGGGACACGCGTAGCCGCTCTCTGCCACAATGCTTCTTGCCTGCGGCAAAC
>CALEIM010000161.1 GCA_937876395.1 uncultured Wenzhouxiangella sp.
CCAGATGATCTCCCCCTGATCATCGGCTATCGCCGGCATGGCAGCGCACACTAGCAAGCTCAGGACCAATCCGAAAAAAATGACTAAACGCATCTCCGCTCGCCTGCTCAAACCAAGCCTTTGATGAGCATGAGCAAAAACGATGAAGGAGTCAAGAAGTAGATCAAACAAAGCAGGCCCGTCGCAATTAGTCGACTCCGATGAGTGAATCCTGGCAAGCCTTCCGCGGCCGCGACCCAAAGCTCGAACCGCTGCTGGACAGCTATGGCATTGCGGCCTGAGGTGTATGTACTCAGCCGCTCTATTGCCAGTGCATGTCGATGCTGAGCATCCAGCTTCGGCCCGCGCCGGGGAAATAGCGGTAGTTGCCAAAGGCGAAGTCAGCGCGCTCGGCGTAGCGGCGGTCGAGCAGGTTGCGGACTCGAAGTCCGACGGTCCAGACTTTGCCAAAATGCTGTTCAAATCCCACATGAACAAGGCTGTGGCCGGTGTAGCGATGCGTGTTGGCGGCATTAAGCCAGTAGCTGCCGACGTGTTCGACGGCCAGTTCAATGTGGGTTCCGGCCGAAGGTTGCCAGTGCAGCTCGGCGCTGGCCAGACGCCGCGGGGCGGCCGGAATCTCTTGGCCTGAAACGATCTGCTCGCCGCCAAGGTCGCGGTCAAAGCGGTAGCGGTGAACCGCGTAGCTGCCGCGCCCGGTCAGGCTCAGGCCCGGGGCCAGTTCCTGACGGATCGAAAACTCGATTCCGCGATGCCCTGAACGGCCGTCGCTGACGTTGAAGCCTTCGGCGTCGCGGAAAATATAGTGGCGCTTGCGCTGTTCATAGGCGACCAGCTCCCAGGTAAACGGCGAGTGGCCGCGAATTCCAATTTCGACGGCGTCAAGGCGTTCAGAATCCAGTTCGGCCACGCTCTGGCCGCGCTGCAGGCGGTACAGCTCAGTGGCCTGGGGCGCGCGAAATCCGCGCGCCAGGCGCAGCCAGGCCTGGGCGTGGGAAAATCTCCGCTCAAGACTGAGTTCGGGCGCCACTTCAAAAAAGTGATCGCTGCGATCGGCCGGACGGTTGTACAGACAGCCGCCGAGATCACAGTGGCTGCCGTCTTCAGCCTGATTTCCGTCGCTCATGCGATTGTCGTAGCGGTAGTCCACCCACTCGGCGTGTGCGCCAATGCGCAGGTCCCAGCCCGAACCAAGGCTGAAACGTCGGGCCAGATAGCCACCCAGACGCTGGCCGTCGACCCGATAGTCGTAGTGCCGGCCCGGCGGCCGGATGGCGGCGGTGGCCGGTGGCCCGGCGGTCGGATCGGCCTGGCGCTGGAGAAGTTCACCGCGCAACAGTTCGGCATCCATGCCGAAGTCCCAGCCGCTGCCGGTCGCCGAGCGGTCGTACTGGACGCCGGCCGACATCTGGCTGTTTTCTTCCAGCGGCTGCCCCGGCAGATAATGCTGCAGAAACTCCATGTCCGAATGCCTGGCAAACAGGCTCAGGCGATGCTCAGCACCCGATTCAGCCAGCCATTCACGCCGGCTGAGCAGGCGCAGCGCCTCGGCCTGGCGAAACGCCTCGGGGTTGAGGTTGGCGCGACGCAGCTCGGGATCGGCAAAGGCCCGGTAGCCCAGAATATAGCCGGCTGTGTCCTGATCCAGACGCGCGGCACTGAGGAGGGTGTGCCACTGCCCGCCGGCGACGGGCAAGACATGCTGTAGACCGAGAAGCTGATGGTCGTAGCGCTCATCGGCACGAAAGCTGCCCGAATCGACGGCCGTGAAATCCGCGCTCATGACCGCCCGACCGATGCGGCCAGTCTGCCGGGCCGCCAGGCGGAAATAGTCGTTGCTGCCGGCTTCCAGTTTCAACTCGGTGCCGGGGTCGTTCAGCGGCGAGCGCGGGGTGATATCGATGACTCCGTGGAGACCGCCGGAAGCATGGCCGATGCCGCCGGGCCCGCGCAGCACGCGAATCGACCCGGCCTGGTTCAGGTTGAGTTCGAACAGCCCGTTGACATTGCAAAACCCCGGCGGACGGACCGGCACCCCGGCCTCAAGAATCAGCAGCGCGCCGCAACCGCCGGCACCGGCCAGTATCGGCGAGCGCACCGCGCTCAAATGCTCCTGCCCGCTGCCTCGCGTCACCCAGCTTCCGGGCAGGCGCAGAAACAGCTCGGCCGGATGGGTCGGGCGAATTGCTTCGATGGCGTCCTGATCAAGGACGGCGGTTGACTGCGGCGCATCGGCTGCAATATCACGCCCGGTCACGCTCAGCGGCTCCAGGGTCTCAACCGGCGCGGCCAGCGCAGCAATGATCAGCAGCTCGATCACGTCGACACCACGCTCTGGCGGCGATGCAGGCGCGCCAGGATCACAAAGGTTACCGCACCGCCGAGAGTCAGACAGAAGGGCAGCAGCAGCGCATAGCGTCCAAGACCTGCACCAGAGCGTTCGAGCAGCTCGTAAACGCCAACGCCCAGCAGCGGCGCAATCAAGCCGCGCACGCCGGTCAGAGTCACGTGGATGCCCATGTACAGGGTGGACGTGCCATCGCTGGAAAAATCGTTGTGGCCCAGGTTCCAGCCCAGCTTACCACCGGCAGAGGCAATGCCCAGCGAAAGCGCACCGATCCAGAACAGCGGCTCGAAGCTGGAAATCGAGGCCAGCGCGAAAAGCAGCAGGGTAATCACGAACATCCAGGCCTGCCGGGCGCGGTATTCGAGCACGTGCATGGCGTCCAGGCGACGCGCCCAGATCGGCGTGAAAACCGCCAGGGTCAGCAGCGGCAGGACGGTCGTAATCAGCACCTGCTCGAAGCGTGCAAAGCCAAACTGCTCGTTGAGCAGCACGACCAGCAGGGCAATCACCATCAGATTACCGCTGCCGAACACGAACATGGTCAGCATATAGCGGCGATACCAGCGATCGTTTCGCAAGATTTCCAGCGCCGAGCGGAGCTGGCCGCCACGCCGCTCACTACGCTGATCCAGCTCCTCGCTCTGCAGCCGCCGCCCCTGTCTGACCCGCGTTTCCAGATAGCGCCAGGCGGCCAGCAGGCCAATCAATCCGGCCAGCAAAAAAGCCGGCCTCCACAGCTCGGGCCGCCAGCTCAGCAGCACACCGATGAACGTGGCCGTCAGCGCAATGATCAGCGAGTAGATGATGGTGATCCAGCCGGTGATCCGGGCCCTGACCTGGCGTGGAAAATTGGCCCGCCAGATGGCCGCACGCAGGGTAATCACGCCGGCCCAGGCCAGGCGCGCAGCAATCATCGCGACGGTGGCCAGCACCAGGCCGGGTACGCTGGTCGGAACCAGCGCCAGGGCAATCAGAAAAACGCAGGTCAAGGCCATCAGCGCGGCCACCCAGGCCGGCTTGTTATGCCCTTCCGACAGGCCCGAAATCGACAGGCTGACGATATTGGCAAAGGCCGGCGCACCGGCGACCAGAGCGACAGCCAGATTGACCCAGACGGGATCGGTCACGCCGGCAAACTGAGTCTTGACAAGCACCCCGACCACCCCGCCTTCCAGGGCACCAAGCGCCACCGCCATGGCCGCATTGGTGCGCACTTCGCGCGGCATCAGGGTACGGGCGATAAACGGCAAAGGAAGCCTGTCACGACGAACTGACATACGGCTATTGTAGGTTCCCGACTGCGCATGCGCCGCACACGGCCGGGCGCAAAACCGGGGCAACCGCAGATCAGGTCGATTTGCACAGATTCCAGGGAGTTGGCTGTAGAATCTTTGGATCGCAACGCAGCCGAGCAAAAATGGATGTGGCCCATGCTGACCATGCCCCCAGAAAAAACCACGGAGGCCACCTGGCTTCAGGAGATATTGACCAGCGCCGTTCCGCTCGGTCAGGCCATGGCGCTGGAAGTCAGTCGCCTGGACGAGCGCGGCGTTGAGCTCAAGCTGCCGCTGGCGCCGAACGTCAACGACAAGGGCACGGCCTTTGGCGGAGCGCTGGCCAGCGCCATGATTCTGGCCGCCTGGTCGGTACCGCGCGTACTGCTCGCCCGCCACGAAATCTCTGCCGATCTGGTGATCGGACGCTGCCAGATCGATTTTCTGCAGCCGGTCAACGGCGCGTTTCAGGCCCGCTGTGATTGGCCCGAGCCGGCGCTGGTCAAGGAGTTCATCGAGCGCCTTCAACAGCGCGGCCGGGCCAGCCTGGTGCTTGACGCCAGCCTGATTTGCGGCAACGCGGTGGCGGCCCGGCTGTCGGGCAAGTATGCTGCTTTGGGAATTTCCACGGAGAGTTGACACCATGCAGATTGGCTTGATGCGAGCGGGCTTGGCCGGATTGATCATCGTGCTGCTGGCCGCCTGCGCCGGTAACAGTCAAATGCTCAGGGAGCGCGAGCAGGCCCTCGATCACTGGGAGGCCCTGGTGCGCTGGAACCAGTTTGACGCTCTGGTGGACATGATTCACCCCGAATGGCTGGCTGAAAATCCGGTTCCAGCACTCGATCTTGAGCGTCTTCGACAGTTTCGAGTCACCCAGTACCGGGTCCGGCATATGCTCAGCGATCCGGAAGATCTGTCGCTCGAACGAGCAGTCGAAATTCGCCTCTATCATGTTCACAGCGCGCACGAACGGGTCATCAATCACCGCGAGGTGTGGCGATTTGATTCCGATCTCGATCGCTGGCTGATGCATTCAGGGCTGCCCGACCCGCGCCAGAACTGAATACTGAGCAAGGAGCTGCAACGGAGGATTAATCATGCGCACCATCGCCGTCGTCAACGCCAAGGGAGGCAGCGGCAAAACCACCATCGCGACCAACCTGGCGGCGGCGCTGGCCTGGGAAGGCCACATCGTCGCCCTGGGCGATATGGACCCGCTGCAATCGGCCAGCGACTGGCTGGCACTGCGACCCAAAGACTATCCAGAGGTGCTCGCCACCAGCACCAGAAGCGGCCGCCTGCGCGCACCGCCGGAAACCGACATCCTGGTACTCGATACGCCGGCGGGCCTCGGTTCGCCAGAGCTTGGCAACATCGTGCGTCGTGCCCAGACTCTGATCGTGCCGGTGCTGCCCTCGCCCATCGACATGCGCGCGGTCTGGCGCTTTCTCGATCAGCTACTCCAACTCAAACCGGTTCGCGATGGTGAGCTGCGCGTCGGCCTGGTGGCCAACCGGGTGCGTCCACAGACCCTCATCTTCCGCGAACTGAGCGGGTTTCTCGACGATTTCCGGGTACCGGTGGTCGGCTCGATGCGCGACTCGATGAATTATCTGCGTGCTTTCGAAAAAGGCTTGAGCGTTTCCGACCTGCCGCCTTACCTGGCCTGGCAGGACTGGGAGCAGTGGGAAGTGCTGATGAGCTGGATTCGCAGCGCGAAGTCGATCGGTAAATAGCTGCTGCGGGACGGGTGCCGATGGGTTTGTGTTCCGCGTTTGTCTTTGCGTCTTTGCGTCTTTGCGATTCAGAGGTTTTTTCTTCTCAAGACCGAGTGATTTCGACGACGTCGCCGGCGCCAACGACCGGGATATTGTCGATCAGGCGGGCCTGGCCCAGCCAGGCGGCGGCGAACAGGCGGCTGGGGCGCTCATCGGTAGCCGCGGTCAGGTCTTCGCTTGAGCGCCAGTCGAGATAGTCCGGCTTGAAGCCGGCGGCCTTCAGGCGTTCGAGCGCGGCTGCGTGCAGTTCGGCAAAATCCCCGCCGGCGGCCAGGCCAGCGGCAGTCTCGTCCAGAACACGATGCAGCAGCGGCGCAATCGCGCGTTCTCGGGCGTCCAGGTAGGCATTGCGCGAGCTCATGGCCAGACCGTCGGTTTCACGCTGAGTCGGCGCGCCGTGCACCTTTATGGGCAGCGACAGGTCACGGACCATTTGCTTGATGATCAAAAGCTGCTGGAAATCTTTCTCGCCAAATACCGCAATATCGGGCTGGACCTGTATGAACAGGCGCAACACCACACTGGCCACGCCATCGAAATGACCGGGGCGGGAGCGTCCGCACAGGCAGTTGCCAAGCGCTTCGGGAACGCGCAGCAGGAAGGGTTCGGGCAGAGGATAGACTGCGTCGCCCGGCGGCGCCCAGATCAGGTCGCAGGACGTGTCAGTCAACGCGTCCAGATCCGCTTCAAGGCTGCGCGGATAGCTGGCAAAATCTTCTCCCGGGCCAAATTGGGTCGGGTTGACAAAGATTGAAGCGAGCGTGAAGTCAGATCGTTCGGCAGCTTGCTCGACCAGGCTCAGATGACCGGCGTGCAGATTGCCCATCGTCGGCACCAGGCCGATGGTCCGACCGGCACGACGCTGGTCCAGCACGGTCTGCCGCAACTCGGCAAGCTCGGTGACCACCGCCGGCTTCACTGCCAGGCATGCTCCGGACCGGGGAAACGGCGTTCGACAACGGCCTGGACGTAGGCCTCCAGCGCGGCCGGCACGCTGCCGGATTCGGCCATGAAATCATGCACGAACTTCGCCACTTTGCCGCTGTTGAGCCCAAGCATGTCGTAAACGACCAGCACCTGGCCGTCGACCTCGACTCCGGCGCCGATGCCGATGACCGGGATGGACAGCGTCCGGGCAACCTCGCGGGCCAGCGATGAGGGCACACATTCGAGCACCAGAAGTGCCGCACCGGCGTCCTCCAGAATGTGCGCGTCGCTTTTAAGCTGTTCGGCCGGCCCTTGTTCGCGACCTTGTACCCGATAGCCGCCCAGCCGGTGGACGTGCTGCGGGGTCAGGCCGAGGTGGCCACAGACCGGGATGCCGTTGTCAACCAAGTCGGTCACGGTGCCGGCCAGTCGGTGTCCGCCTTCGAGCTTGACCATTTGCGCGCCGGCGCGCATCACCTCGGCGGCCGTGTGCATGGCCGAGTCGCGATCGTGATAGCTCATGAACGGCAGATCGGATATCAACAGCGCCCGTTCAAGGCCGCCGGCCACCGCGCGGGTGTGGTAGACCATGTCGGCGACGGTGACCGGCAAGGTCGATGATCGACCCTGGATGACGTTGCCCAGGGAATCGCCGACCAGCACGCAGTCAACACCGGCCGCGTCCATCAGGCGGGCAAAGCTGAAATCGTAGGCGGTCAGCATGGAGATCGGCGTTCCAGCCGCCTTCATGGCAGCCAGGGTGGGAACGGTCACGGAGTTTGCCTTGTTCATAAGCTCGAACCTCAGGGCTTGGGCCCTGGCCTCACACTGTTGCGCGCATTATCACCGAGCGCGGCCAGCAATTCATCTGCCCGCCCGTGATCGGGGACAAGGATGTCCGGATCCAGTTCCAGCAAGGGTATCAGCACGAAGACGCGCTGGTGAATGTGCGGATGAGGCAGGATCAGGGTGTCGCTTTGCAGGCGCTGATCGGCGTAGAGCAGCAGATCCAGATCAATCAGCCTGGGCCCCCAGCGGCGACCGCGCACCCGGCCCTGCGCCGCTTCGATAGCCAGCAGTCGGGCCAGCAACGCTTCGGGCGCAAGCGTGGTTTGGACACGTGCCACGGCATTGACGAAATCGGGCTGATCGGGCTCGCCCCAGGGCGCGCTCAGGTAGTAAGACGAAACCGCCTCAACGGTGACATCTGTACAGCGTTCGATGGCTTCCAGAGCGGCGTCGATCCGATCAGCTGGATTGCCAAGATTGCTGCCCAGGCCAATCCAGGCGGCGGTCAAGAGGCGACCTTGCGCTTGCGGGGTCGCCGACGCCGACCTTTGCCGGGCGCGGCCTGGACCATCGCCAGGCGCTGATCGCTGTCAACTTCCTGGATGGTGGTCCACCAGTCGGCCAGTTCGGCAAGCTCGGGCTGGTCGGCAGCGCGCAGCAGGAGAAAATCGTAGGCGGCGCGGAACCGGCGCTCCTCCATCAGACGCAGGGCACGGCGGCCGCGGCGGTTTTCAAATCGCGGCTGCAAGCACCAGATTTCTTTGGCCATGCCCGAAAATCGACGATGAATCGCGACGCGCCGGGCCTGGCTGGAAAACGCTTCCTCGCCTGCAGCGGCCAGCGCTTCGATTGGTGCCATGCCGCTTTCAACAAGCGCTTCGGCCCGCCGCTCCACGCGCTGCCACAAAAATGCGGCAAACAAAAAGGCCGGAGTCACCGGCAGGCCGTCGGCAATCCGTTGATCGGTGCTCTTCAGCGCCCGCTCAACCAGCGGCGACGGCTGGCCGGGAGGGTCGAACAGATCGGGAAACAGCGGCTCCCAAAGTTGGTATTCAACCAGGGCCTGAAAGGTCGCCCAGGCGTGCCCACCCATAAACAGTTTGATGATCTCGTCAAACAGCCGGGCCGGCGGAATGTCTTCCAGCAGATCGGACATGCCGGCAATCGGCTCGACGGTTGGGCCATCCAACTCAAGATCGAGCTTGACCATGAAGCGGATGGCCCGAAGCAGGCGCACTGGATCTTCGCGGTAACGCGTCACCGGATCACCGATCAGGCGCAGGCGACGGGCGAGCAGGTCCGGGTAGCCGCCGACGTAGTCGCGGATCGTGGCCGTGGCCGGATCGTACATCAGGGCGTTGATGGTGAAATCGCGGCGCTCGGCATCTTCGGCCTCGCTGCCAAAGACGTTGTCACGCACCAGTCGACCCTGCTCGACTTCGCGCTGGGGCTCATCGCCGTCACCGCTGCCGCGAAAAGTCGCCACCTCGATGATTTCGCGCCCGAAGCGCACGTGGGCCAGACGAAAGCGCCGGCCGATCAGGCGCGCGCTGCGAAAGACCTCGGCCACCTGCTCGGGCGTGGCGTCGGTGGCCACGTCAAAGTCCTTGGGCTCGTAGCCCAGCACCAGATCACGGATGCTGCCACCGACCACGTAGGCCAGAAATCCGGCCGCCTGCAGCCGTTCGACCACCTTGCGGGCGCTGGCGCTGATGCGTTCGGGACCGATACCGTGTCGGCTTTCGGGAATGATGTCTGCCTGTTCAGACAAGGGAACAATCCGTTGGAATTATTATTCTTGAAGGAGATTGAATGTGGCGCGCAGACGAATCCCGCGCCGCTGCGGGTAACATAGACATTTAACGCGTAGTTTACCCCGCCTTGGCGGCGGCGGCCGCTACTCCATCGAAAATCTCAATCGAAAAAGCCCAAACCATGACCTTTGTTGTTACCGAGAGTTGCATCAAGTGCAAATACACCGACTGCGTCGAAGTCTGCCCGGTCGACTGCTTTCACGAAGGCCCGAACTTTCTCGTCATCGACCCGGAAGAGTGCATTGACTGCACCCTGTGCGAGCCCGAATGCCCGGTCAACGCGATCTATCCGGAAGACGATGTGCCGGCCAATCAGCAGCAGTTTCTCGAAATCAACGCCGAGCTGTCGCGTGAGTGGCCGGTGATTACCGAGATGAAACCGGCACCCGCTGATGCGGCCGACTGGGACGACGTGCCCGACAAACTCCAGTACCTGGAACGCTGATCGGCTGAACGATCAACCGAGGCGATCGCGCAGGCGTGCCAGAACGTACTCGGCACGATCCATCTCGACCACGCTACCGTCGGCGTCCAGCAGCTCGACCCGGGTCTGTCCGTCCCGCTCGCCTTCGACCACCCGAGCCATGTACAGACCGCTGTAATCGATCGGCTCCGGCTGGCTCCAGAAGGCCAGCCGCGAAAAGAAGCCGCTTTTCTCCGGCCGGATCGCCTCGTGACTGAAGCTGAACCGATAGCGCCGATCCTCTGCGCTGGTCTGCTCAAGCCGCATGTCACCGCGATTGAGGGAAAACCCGAGACGCCGCCAGACGCTGTCAGGCTCATCCTCAACGGCCAGGTACAGACCACTGGCGCCAAAGCGAATATGCGAGCGTGAACGCTCAGCCTGGGCGCTGGGCAGCACCTCGGGCGGGCGCTCCTGCCCACCCTGGGCGGCCAGCTCGGGCAAGGCGTATCCGGGTACGTCGTAGGTGCCGCGCGGGTTGGGCTGGTCGAGGCCGGCCGGCGCCTGGATCGGCTGAACTTCCTCGCTGCTGACATAAACCGGCTGACGCTCACGACTGAAACAGCCGCCCAGCAGCAGCGGAATGGCCATAACGAGAACAAAAATGGTGCGGGTTGGCATCATGCCCCCTTGCGGTCAAATAATTTCGGGTTTGCCATACGCCGCGTCCTGTTGATCTGGCAATACGGTAAACAAACAGCGTCGCAGTTTAGGCAAGCTGCCGCCCGACGTCCAGCCGGTAGCGCGATCTTTTATGCCTTTCCAGGCCCGGCGCCAACCGCAACGCTTGCACCCGAACGGGCGCAGACGTATCCTGATTGCGACGCGCAGTATACCGCACGCAGCCCTGTTTCAACAGGAAACACGACGCAAGCGACTGATTAAACGAAACTTTTACACTTCCATGAGCCTATCCGAAATCAAGCTGACCTCGCCGCCGCTCGAAATCACGGGTGGCAAGACGATTCGCCTCGACGAGCTCACCGGCCAGCCGCTGGTGATTTATTTTTATCCGCGCGACAACACACCCGGCTGCACCCAGCAAGGTCAGGACTTCCGCGATCGCTATGCCGAATTCGAGAAATCCGGCTGTCAAATTTATGGCGTGTCGCGCGATTCGCTCAAAAGCCATGAGGGCTTTGCGGCCAGGTATGAGTTTCCCTTCCCGCTGATCGCCGATCCAGACGAAGTACTGTGCCGGCATTTCAACGTGATCCGCGAGAAAAACATGTACGGCCGCAAGGTGATGGGAATCGAGCGCTCCACGTTCCTGTTTGACGCCAAAGGGCAGCTGGTGCGCGAATGGCGCAAGGTCCGCGTGCCCGGCCACGTCGATGAGGTTCTCGAAGCCGTGCGCGAGCTCGGCTAAGCCTTCAGCCTATACCCTTCAGGATGACTCTTGTTATGGCGGAACGCCCGCGTCTGCACATTCTCGACACCAACGTGCTGATGCACGACCCGAGCAGCCTGTTCCGCTTTGCCGAGCACGACATCTATCTGCCGATGATCGTGCTCGAAGAGCTGGACCGCTCCAAGAAAGGGGTCTCGGAAGTGGCCCGCAACGCGCGTCAGGTCAGCCGCTTCATTGGCCAGATGATGGCCGGTCAACGCTCGCTCGACGATGGCGTGGCTCTGGTCGAGCCCGACGGGCTGCGCCTGGACGTCGGCAGCGGTCGGCTGTATTTCCAGACTCAAGCCTTCGATGACGGCGGCGGCCTGATCGGTGACCAGGCGCTGCCCGACAACGAAATCCTGCTCGCGGCGCTGAACCTTGAGCGCCAGCAGCCGGATCGCGAGATCGTACTGGTTTCCAAAGACATCAACCTGCGCATCAAGGCGGCCATTCACGGCCTCGTCGCCGAGGATTACCACAATGATCGCGCTCTGGATGATCTGAGCCTGCTCTATTCAGGTGTCAGCGAACTGGACAACCGCTTCTGGGAAGAACGCGACACGCGCGATTCGTGGACTGACAACGGCAGCACTTTCTATCGCATCGAGCGTCACGCCGACGATGACTGGCACCCCAACCAGTGTCTCCGGCTCGACGACGACAATGGCATGGAAGCCATCGTCCGCGAGGTGTCTGACAAGAACCTGGTGCTGGAAGTGGTCCGCGACTTTCGCCGCTCCCAGCACGGTGTATGGGGCATTCAAGCGCGCAACCCCGAGCAGAATTTTGCCCTCAACCTGCTCATGGATCCAGAAATCGACTTTGTCACCCTGCTGGGCACGGCCGGCACCGGCAAGACTCTGCTGTCGCTGGCGGCTGGTCTGGCGCAGACTCTCGACGACAAGATCTACCGCGAAATCATCATGACCCGGGCAACCGTCTCGGTTGGCGATGAAATCGGTTTTCTGCCGGGCACCGAAGAGGAAAAAATGACCCCCTGGATGGGTGCGCTGACCGACAATCTCGAAGTGCTCACCGAGACCGACGACGCCGGCGGTGAATGGGGGCGGGCGGCGACCAACGAACTGCTGGCCTCACGCATCAAGATCCGCTCGCTGAACTTCATGCGCGGACGAACCTTTCTGAACCGCTATCTGATCATAGACGAAGCCCAGAACATCACTCCCAAGCAGATGAAAACCCTGATCACGCGCGCCGGACCGGGCACCAAGATCGTCTGCCTGGGCAACGTCGAACAGATTGATACACCTTACCTGACCGAAACCACCTCGGGTCTGACCTTCGCCGTGGATCGTTTCAAGCACTGGCAGCACGCCGGGCACATCACCCTCCGGCGCGGCGAACGCTCCCGCCTGGCAGATTTTGCTTCAGAAAATCTCTGAACGAGGCTGAAAACCAAGACCAAAGGCTCAGAGCCTTGTGCCTTGCGCCTTACCCCTTGTGCCCCGCAAAAACCTGCGTATTCAGAAATCCGTATTGGAGCTGGACCAGTATCGAACCATCCGCGGCGAAGCTGCGTTCGGCCACGACGCTTCGTTCACCGAGAGCCGCCACCGTGGTGCAGCGGGTGCCGTACTCGGGGCCGACAATAAACGGCGGCGACAGGAAACGCTCCAGATCTTTTCCAATGCCGGTATCGGGCAGCTCGACCTCATCGGCCGCCTGGCGGTCGTCCATCAGGCCGAACATGCGCTCGGTATCGGGCCGGGTGGCTGCACCCAGGCCGCGCAGCGCGGTGGCCACGCGACGCGACTTTGGCCAGGGCTCGTCCAGCCGACCGTTGGACAAGGCATGAACACCCGGCTCAACGCAAATCGGCTCGGCGTGGGATGAGCCATACCACAGTGAGTCTCGATCACCGGCCAGGACGTTGAAGGGGCCATACTCGGCGCGTCGTTTATAAACGCGCTCAATCCAGTTGCGCGGCGACCGGGACTGTTCCAGAAAATCCAGCGGCAGCTCGCCGCGCGAGCGCGGGCCACCGACCGCGCGCGGATCGCGCACATTGGTGACCGCCGCCCAGCGGCCGTCGCGGGCCAGGGCCAGCCACGTGCCTCCGGCCCGTTCGTCACGCCCGGCGAGCACGCCGTTTGGCCAGTCCCACCAGGCCATCGGTCGGGCCGGACGCTGATGATGTTCATCACGATTGGCAGCAAGCAGCAGGTGACGCGCCTGGCCGGGGCTGAAACGAAAGGCAATCAGGCACATGGCCGTCGGGCAGCCAAAAAATTTATTTGAGCAGGTATTCGATGGTGGTGACCACCCGCACCCGCTTGACTTCCGGCGTCGACGGGTCACGATCATCAATGGTGAAATAGCCTTGACGGGCACGCCGGATCGGGCCGAGCTGTGAACCCGAATCCGCGGCAAACTGGCTGGCCGCGCGGCGCGCATCGGCCGTGGCGTCAGCGATCATATCCGGCTTGATGTCATCCAGTGCGGTGAACATGAAACGCGCCTCCTGGCCCCAGTTCTGGGCCAGCAGCACGCCCTGCCCGATCAGATCACTGGCCTCCTGCAAGGCGCTGCGGGCAACATCGACCTGTTCGGTGCGCAAGGTGATGCCGCGCTCGGCTGTATAGCGGCTGGGCGGACGGTGTTCGCCGTAAGAAAACTGCCACTGATCGTTGATACGCGGCTGCTGACGGGTTATTTCAGCTTCAGAAAAGCCGCGCAGCTTCAAAAAGGCGATGACCGCCTCATCGGCCTGTTCCAGCGCCGCCAGCACGTCTTCGAGCGAGTTGCCGGCGACCTGGTAATTGATCGGCCAGATGGCCAGATCAGCGGCCACATCACGCTCGGCAAAGCCTTTGACCTCAACATGCCGGTCGCTGACCCGGAAATCGCGCACTGCCGAACCGACCACCAGGCTGGCGGCAACCAGGCCGACGGCGAGAATAAGGGCGGCAATCCAGGCATGTTCCTTGTTCATCTTGAATTCCTCTGGAGTTGAGTCGACGGCACGCGCCGACTTCTTTGCTGACTTTACCATTCCAGGCTGAGCTCAGTCACGCGAGCTACGGTAGCGCAGCACCTCTTCCAGTAACTCGGCTGCCGCAATATCCTTGGTCCGTCCCATGCGCCTCTTCTCGGTAATCAGCGCTTCCAGACCCAGAACTCTTGTTGAGCCGTCGCGCATTTGAAGCTCCGATGACGCACCAAGCAAATCTTCATAGCGCTGCTGTTCGCCGATAAAGCCAAGCACATCCAACGGCCCGGCGCGCGTCATCAACAGCAGGTGACCGCCGGCGAGAATGTGGTCGACAGTCGGTTGAATCACTTCTCGATGCTCTCGAAATCGGGCCTCGAGCTGTGACAAGGCCGTAACCAACCGCTCAGCGTTGGCCCGGTCCACCCGAACCAGCGTGTCGAGATCAAAAGTGGTGGTCGGCGTGCCATGGATAACGGCCGCCACTCCGCCTACGACAATGTACTCAACCTGATGCTGGTTGAGAACATCCAGAATCTCTCGAAAGCTCGGTATCACAGTCGGATCTCATAGCGTAAAAAAAGGCGACTCGCGACTCCAGTTCGTCCAGCCTTTGGTCAGGCGACAGGCTGGCAAACCAGCGAATCAGGCTCGAGTCGTATCCGGATTCTGAATCATTTAGGGCAGGCAGCTTTTCCATGTCTGCAGTGTAAACAAATCGCTCAGGCGGTGTCGGCGGGCAAGAGCGGAAGCTACTCGCGCTCAAAAATCAGTTCATCGCCGCGCGCCTCGACCCGCACTTTGTCACCGGGGGCAAACTCGCCGGCCAGAATCTGCTGGGCGAGCGGATTTTCCAGCCGGCTCTGGATCGCTCGCTTCAGGGGCCGGGCGCCGTAGACCGGGTCGAAGCCGGCCTCGCCAAGCAGATCAAGCGCGGCATCGGAAATCTCGAAGCCGATATCGCGCTCGGCCAGGCGATCGCGCAGAAACTGAATCTGGATGGCGGCAATCTGGCGAATCTGGCCGGGATCCAGGGGGTGAAACACCACGATTTCGTCAATCCGGTTGATGAACTCGGGGCGGAAATGGCCGGTAACCACTTCCATGACCGCCGAGCGCATCTGTTCGTACTCGGCATCGGCCATGCGCTGAATGCGGTCGGAACCGAGGTTGGAAGTCATCACGATCACGGTGTTGCGAAAATCGACCGTGCGTCCGTGGCCATCGGTCAGGCGGCCGTCGTCGAGCACCTGCAGCAAAATGCTGAACACTTCCGGGTGGGCCTTTTCCACCTCGTCGAGCAGAATCACCGAATACGGTCGGCGGCGCACGGCCTCGGTCAGATAGCCGCCCTCCTCGTAGCCGACGTAGCCCGGCGGCGCGCCGATCAGGCGGGCGACCGAATGCTTTTCCATGAACTCCGACATGTCAATGCGCACCATCGCGTCTTCGGTGTCGAACAGGAAGTGCGCCAGCGTCTTGCACAGCTCGGTCTTGCCGACACCCGTGGGCCCGAGGAACAGGAAGGATCCGTTGGGTCGATTAGGGTCGGACAGGCCGGCGCGCGAGCGGCGGATGGCGTCGGCAACCGCCGTGACCGCCTCATTCTGGCCAATGACGCGCTCATGCAGCATCGCTTCCATTTTCAACAGCTTGCCGAGCTCGGATTCGAGCATTTTCGATACCGGGATGCCGGTCCAGCGGCTGACCACTTCGGCAATTTCTTCTTCGGTGACCTTGTTTCTAAGCAGTTGAAAATGATCGGTGGTTTCGCTGGACTCGGCCTGTGCAAGCTGACGCTCAAGCTCAGGGATGCGGCCATGCTGCAGCTCGGCCATGCGTGACAAGTCCTGGGCGCGACGCGCGTTGTCCAGCTCGGCGCGGGCGCGTTCCAGCTCTTCCTTGATGTGGGTGGCATCCTGGACCGAGGCTTTCTCCGCCTTCCAGACCTCATCCAGGCTGGCAAACTCGCGCTCCAGCGCATCGATTTCCCCGTTCAGATCCGCCAGGCGCTTTTTCGACGCTTCGTCCGTTTCCTTGCTCAGCGCCTCGCGCTGAATCTTGAGCTGGATCAGGCGTCGCTCCAGTCGATCCAGCGCTTCGGGCTTGGAGTCGATCTCCATGCGAATGCGGCTGGCCGCCTCGTCCATCAGGTCAATCGCCTTGTCGGGCAATTTGCGATCACTGATATAGCGCTGCGACAAGGTGGTTGCGGCCACCAGCGCCGGATCAGTGATATCAACGCCGTGATGCACCTCGTAGCGCTCAACCAGGCCACGCAGGATGGCGATGGTGTCTTCCACCGACGGCTCGTCGACCAGCACTTTCTGAAAGCGCCGTTCAAGGGCCGCATCCTTCTCGATGTGCTCCCGGTACTCGTTGAGCGTGGTAGCGCCGACACAGTGCAGTTCGCCGCGAGCCAGCGCCGGCTTGAGCATATTGCCCGCATCCATCGAGCCTTCGGCCTTGCCGGCGCCGACCACGGTATGGATTTCATCAATGAAAAGCAGGGGAGAAGCGCTATCGAGGATCCTTGATTTGTCTGCTTTTTCGATCACCTCGCGGAGTTGCCTGACTCCTGAATCCACCGCGGATAAGGTAAAAAACGGCCGATCCAGTTGTTGTGCCAGGATGCCAGCCAGCGTCGTTTTCCCCACACCGGGGGGACCCCATAAAATAAATGAAGGAATAAAACCCCTGGAAAGATTTTTACGAATAATTCCGGAGTCACCGACCAGGTGTTCCTGTCCATAAAATCCCTCCAGTGTGGTCGGTCTGATACGATCAGCTAATGGCTGCATGGCTTTGATTTTCTACTTTCGTCCTCGTTATCAGAACAACCATCCCTGTGACATGGTTTCGATTATTGGTCAAATTCCATTTTTTGCATTAAATTGTACCGGATATATCCTGGTCGATCCGTGGTAATTCCATCGATTCCATATCCGATCAATTCATTGATCCGATCCATATCATTGACCGTCCAGGTAAGGATGCCCAATCCATCTTTATGAGCCTGGTCCACCATTTCCTGATCCACTATCCTGTGGTGTAAATTGATACCATCCAAACCGTGTTTTTTGATGTCATCCCACTTATCGATCACGTCGTTCTTTTTAGAGGAAAGCCAAAAACAGGGGAGATCCGGAAAAGCGTCGCGCAGTCCAATGATCACATCCCACCCGAAGGAAATGAAAATGATCTGAGGTCGTTTCGGATGATTTTGCAGTAATTCTTCGAGCAATGGAATAATTTCAGGCCCTGACTTTACCTCCACCACGAGCTGTTTGTACATCGGAATCATTTCTATGACGTCTTCGATCAATGGGAGTTTGACCCCCTCAAACCGAGAACCTTTCCAACTGCCCGCATCCAATTGAGTCAGGACGTCAGAATTGGTTTGACTTACTTCATAATCCTCTCCCGTCGTACGTTTGGTAGACTTATCATGCAATACCGCAATTTTTCCATCCGCGGTAGGATATACATCGATTTCGACCGCATCGGCTCCTTCTTCCCAGGCTGTAACCGCAGAAAGAACCGTATTTTCAGGCATAGTAAATGAAGATCCGCGGTGGCCTATTATGATAGCATTTTGACTGTGAACCATCGGTAATAGCAGGAATGTGAAATAAAATAACAAGATTGTTGATCGCAATGTCATGAATGTAAAAGATTTCGAATGTGAAATTTAGTTCGCTAATGTATTATATTTTGTCTGATTCTCCCAATGAAATTTGACATAGGAAACGGAATATCTATATTTATTGAACCAAACTACAGGTTCATTGGTTGATATTTGTTAGGATGTAGTGTAATTACAGAAATCCAATTCGTGCCTTTCACAACAAAAGGTCATTCGCAAGAAAAGAAATTCTACCGACTATTTGATTTACGATCTGTAATTGATTGCATGCAATCAGGACAATTATTCAATTTTGAAATAATAAATAATTTATGATACCTACGGAAGAAAAACACGATTACATCGAACAGGCGATTGAAATCGCCAAATTAAAGGGATTTAAAGATTTTCGGGCGAAGCTGGAGGATTTCGAAACTCCGAAGTCATTCACTAATGTATCCTCTGAAAAGGAGGTTCTTCCAGATTTTACTGCCAGAAGAGGAGGAAAGAAACACTATTTTGACATCGCACTTAAAACTGATAATATTCAGCCATTGATCACCAAGTGGAAACTCCTCAGTCAACTAGCCGAACTAAAAAACAGTCACCTGATATTATTTGCACCGAGAGGACACAAAGCTTTCGCTGAACGACTGACCAAACTGTATAAAGTACGGGCACAGGTCGAAGCTCTGTAGGAACAAATACAAAAAAATCCGTCCTTTCGCTCTTAGCCGTTCAAATCACCGGATTGGTTTTCCAAATTCTGAGAACTCAATACCAGGCTGTATTGCCTGATTAGTAATTCAGTTTCCGGCCCGTAGGTAAAAAGAGACTCAATGATCGATATACCAGGTGTAAAGGTAAAATATCCCAGATCGATAGGGGAGAGCAACCGTGGATTCGTTTTCAAATATCGGGGCGTGATTAGATTTCGCAGATCCCGTATTTTTTCAGGATATTGGGGAAGATAGACCTGGGTAAAAGAAAAAATAGGTAAACCCAGCAATCTATAGATGTATAACATAAGCTGAGTATTTAGATCAAACAGATACGGGGTTCTTTGTTCGATTATCCCCATGATATCCTCGATGTAATATCCAAAATAGGGCAAACTTCCGTATTCGGTTTGGAGACGAATACCAAGAGGACGAATCCAGTCCTCATCGTAATATATCTCGACCTCATGGATCGGTTGGGACCGGTGTTTCCCTTTCTTAAGAGGCACGATCAGATATTGATTATTCTGATTGCTGCTGATCAGGGTTTTATTTCTGAAACTGCCTTTATTGTAATTTTCCCAACGTTCGAGTAGGGTATTTCCAGATCGAGTCGCGACACAGATATAGTAAATGGACGGAAGAAAATGAAGGTCTATAAGGGTCGATTTTGCGGACATCTACACGACGAAATTTATACAAAGTTATTTCCAAGGCTGAATAATAAAAAAAACATGCCCTAAAATATTTCAGAGCATGTCCGTAGTAACATCGCTGCTACCCATTTAAGTCAATTAACCATGTCAACTTAATATATCTCTATACCATTCGGAATGGATACTTATTTTCTGCGATGGCGTATAGGGCGATGTCATTTCTCAATTTACTGACATTCTGCAAAGGGTAGGAGGCAAAACGTTTGATCCCGAGAGCAAATGTTTTGAATAAATCTCCGCTCGAATACGCCGCAATGGCATCAGCAGCATTTTTCTGCATCCTGTGATTGGTATCATTCATCAAAACCCTGAGCATCGATTCGTATTGTTCAACATCGGGAAAGTCAGCTTTTTTCATTTCCGATACGCGCAAATACATCGCTTCAGCGGTGTAGATATCGATGAGCATATCCGCTGCATTCATGATAATCTGCTGTTCGTTTTCAAGGTTTAATTCCCCATCCATTTGTTTTTTGACCGCAGCGCCAGTGACCATCAGAAAAAGTTTTTTAAACTGTGTGATTGCTGTTTTTTCTTCGGCCAGCGGACCCTCCAGGGGATCAGGTAATCCAAATGAAGCCAATTCTTTCTGAACATTCCATGCAGGACCAGTCAGATCAAATTCACCTTTACCTGATTTTCGCAACAGCATATTTATGCACAACAATCGGTTGATTTCATTGGTTCCTTCAAAGATCCGGTTGATACGGGAATCACGGTAAGCTCTGGCCACTGGAGTTTCTTCCGAAAAACCCATTCCCCCATAGATCTGAACCGCTTCGTCAGATACAAAATCAAGCGTCTCGCTGCCCAGAATCTTTAGAATGGCGCATTCGATGGAATATTCTTCGGCTGCCAGCAATTTTGCTTCGGAATACGTGTGTCCTTTTTCCTCCAGTTCATTTGATTTATGCTCCAGGGAACTTGAAACCCTGTAGAGTGCACTTTCAGACGCAAACGTGCTGATACACTGGTCTGCTATTTTCTTGCGAATGGCACCGAAGGATGAAATAGGAACATCAAACTGGAACCTATCATTGGCGAAAGCGATCGAGTAATCGACGAGAGTTTTTGAACCACCTACGCACAACATACCGAGCTTCAGGCGTCCTATATTGAGCACATTGAATGCTATGACGTGCCCTTTGCCTATTTCCCCCAGGACATCCCCGGCCGGAACCCTGACGTTCTCCAGGAAGACCATGCGGGTAGAAGATCCATGGATTCCCATTTTATCTTCTTCTTCGCCCAATGAAACACCTTCAGCGTGGGCATCGACGATAAAAGCCGTGAATTGCTCCCCGTTAATTTTGGCAAATACGATCAAAATATCTGCGAACCCGCTATTGGTGATCCACATCTTCTGACCATTGAGAATGTAGTGCTGCCCATCCGCATCCAGAACAGCTGTGGATTTGGCGGACAAAGCATCCGATCCGGAGGTAGGTTCTGTTAGACAATAAGAGGGCTTGAGTTCCCCGCTAATAATTCTGGTCAGATACTTTTGCTTTTGTTCTTCGGTACCGAAGTATAGGATGGGGAGCATTCCGATCCCGGTTTGCACCGAATGACTGACGTTGAACGAATTCAACGGTCCCATCATTTCATTGGCGATTATATCTGTGTTGGTCCCTTGTTGCATCCCTCCGTATTCTTCGGGCATATGGATTCCCAAAAAACCCAGTTCTCCCATTTCTTCCAGGATGGTTACAGTGTGATTGAATTTCCCTTTATCAATCTCATCCAGTTTGGGTTTTATCTCTGAATCGATAAAATCTGACAACGAATCCAGAATCAATTTCTGGTCTTCGGTTGCGTGCTCCGGGAAAAAGATTGCACCGGGATCTTCTTGACTCACAACGAATTCCCCCCCTTTTATAATTTTTTCACTTTCCAATACCTTTGACATAGTTTACAGTGGTTTATCAGTAAATACAGATAATAAATATAAATAATAATTGAACAAGAGTCAAATATTAAGCAGTAAATTTTTCAACACTTTTTTGTAATTAAAGGCAACCTTAGTAGAATACTGTACAGTGAAATGTAAATATAAAGAAATAAAATGGTAAGTTAATAACCTGAGTCTTAGGCGTGTAAAGCCTGTTGACGTGCCGCCAAAACGTCGTTGGATTCTTCGTGATTGGGATCCGGTAAACAACAGTCGACCGGACAAACGGCAGCGCATTGCGGCTCCTCATGAAAGCCAGTACATTCAGTAC
>CALEIM010000162.1 GCA_937876395.1 uncultured Wenzhouxiangella sp.
ACGCGGGTTTCTGGGCCGGGAGCGACGGTGGGCATGGGGCCGGATTATACCGCCGTGGATCATCATGCCCGGCAGACTAGAGCCCGGCTGTGGCGCCAGTGTTACAAGCGCTTGACGAATTGATGACAGCAATGGAGACTGGGCTGACAATCCTGCCTGCCACTGCCAACAAGGAACCTGCCATGCCCCGTTTCGTGCTTTGTGCCGCGCTGTTCACACTGGGCTTGCCCGCCCTGGCCGACCCCGGGGCCGTCGTCAACGCGCGCATCCACACCCTGGATGCCGAGCAGCCCCTGGCCGAGGCGATGGCCTGGGACGGCGATGGGCGCCTGGTGTTTGTCGGCAGCCGCGAAAATTTCGAGCGCCTGCATCCCGAGCTTGAGCCGCTTGACCTTGACGGCCAGACCGTGCTGCCCGGACTGATTGATGCGCACGGCCACGTCATGGGCCTGGGTCTGTCGCAATTGCAGGCCGACCTGGTCGGTGCACAAAGCGTTGAGGATGTCATCGAGCGGCTGCGCGAACGTGTTGATGATCTGCCCGACGACACCTGGCTGATCGGTCGCGGCTGGGATCAGACCCTGTGGTCCGAGCGCGATTTTCCGAACCGCACCGTCCTCGATGCAGCCTTTCCTGACCGCCCCGTCTACCTGACCCGAATTGACGGCCATGCCGCCTGGGTCAATTCCCGGGCCCTGGAGCAGGCCCGGGTTGATTTGAGCGGCGACTGGCAGCCGCAGGGCGGGCAGATTTACCGCGACCAGGACGGAAAGCCCAGCGGCATCCTGATTGATACCGCCATGCGCCTGGTCGGCGCGCAGATTCCCGAAGCGTCCGCCGAACTTCGTGAGCAAGCCCTTGAGCTGGCCCTGGCCGAAATGGCCCGCTACGGCCTGACCGGCGCGCACGATATGGGCACCAGTCTGGCCGACTTCGAGCTGTTCCAGCGATTCGAGCAAGCCGGACGGCTGAGCGCGCGGATCAGCGCCTATGCCGACGGCGATGCTGAAATGCTGCAATGGCTGTGTGAGAACGGCCACTATGCCGGATCACGATTGACGGCGCGTTCGGTCAAGCTGTATGCCGATGGCGCACTTGGCAGCCGCGGCGCGGCCCTGCTGGCCGAATACAGCGACGATCCCGGCAACAGTGGTTTGCTGCTGGAGCCTGGCGAGGCCTTGGCCGGTCTGGTGGAGCGGGCCGTCGATTGCGGCGTGCAGCTCGCCATTCACGCCATTGGTGATGCCGCCAATCGGCAGGCGATCGACGCGCTGCTCCAGGCCAATGGCAATGACAGCCGGGCCGCCCGGCACCGCATCGAGCATGTCCAGATCATCCAGCCGGCAGATCGGGCGCGCATGGCCGAACATTCCATCATCGCCAGCATGCAACCGATGCACGCCACCTCGGACATGCGCTGGGCCGGCGAGCGCCTGGGTGAGGAGCGCGTAAAGAACTCCTATGTCTGGGCCGGCATGTTGGAAAGCGGCATTCATCTGGCCCTGGGCTCTGATTTTCCGGTTGAACCGGCCAATCCGTGGCTTGGCGTTCACGCCGCCGTGACTCGCCAGCGCGACGCTGAGCCGCCCGGCGGTTGGCGGCCAGATGAAAGCCTGAGCCTGGAACAGGCCCTGCGCGGCTTTACCGTGGACGCAGCCTTTGCCGCCTTTGCCGAAGCCGAAGTCGGTAGTCTGAGCCTCGGCAAGCAGGCCGATTTCATCGTCGTCGATGCCGATCCGTTCGCCATCGAAGCGACCGAACTGGCCGATATCAAGGTGCTCCAGACCGTCACCGGCGGCCAGCGCGTTTTTCCGTGAAGCTTCCGGCAGCCACGCTCAAGCATGAGCGTGTCGATGGAAATACATTACAAGAGGGGCCGAAATGAGCACGACCTGGATCACGTTCGGAATTTATTTCGTGGTGCTGCTGGTGCTTGGCATCGTGGCCTGGCAGCGCACCCACAGCCTGGCCGACTATCTGCTCGGCGGGCGTCGTCTGGGCAGCACGGTCACCGCGCTCAGCGCCGGCGCTTCAGACATGAGCGGTTGGCTCTTGCTTGGCCTGCCAGGCTTCGCCTATCTGGCCGGTCTGGAAGCCGGCTGGATTGCGCTGGGGCTTTTGGTCGGCACCTGGCTGAATTGGAAAATCACCGCCAGACGCCTGCGAACGGCCACGGAACAGCTTGATGACTCGCTCACCCTGCCGGACTATTTCCAGCGTCGCTTTGCCGATACCAGCGGTCTGCTGCGCATCGTTCCGGCCGTGTTTATCCTGATTTTCTTTACCCTCTATGTCAGCGCCGGGCTGGTGGCGGGTGGGCGTTTGTTTGAGGCAGCGTTTGATCTGCCCTATCTGTGGGCCGTGGCGGTTGGCGCGGCGTCAATCGTCCTGTACACCCTGCTTGGCGGCTACCTGGCCGTAAGCTGGACGGATGCGCTTCAAGCCCTGCTGATGGTGTTGCTGCTGGTTACGGTCGTGCTGCTGGCCTTTGGCAGCAGCCAGCACCCGGATGTGTTTGCCGCGATCGCCGGGCAAAACCGTCACCTGCTCAACCCGCTGACCGACAGCCAGGGTCAGGCCTTGAGCGTGCTGGCGATCGTCTCGCTGCTGGCCTGGGGTTTGGGCTATTTCGGCCAGCCGCATATTCTGGTTCGCTTCATGAGCATTCGCCACAGCAGCGAACTGGTGCGCGCGCGCCAGATTGCGATGCTGTGGGTGACCATCTGCCTGATCTGCGCGGTGCTGATCGGCCTGGCAGGGATTGCTATCCTGCCCGAAACCCTGGTCGGCGCGGCCTCGGAAACCGTGTTTATCCGGCTGATCGAAACGCTGTTGCATCCGGCCGTGGCCGGTATCGGTCTGGCCGCCATTCTGGCCGCAATCATGTCGACCGCCGATTCCCAGCTTCTGGTGGCCTCATCGGTGGTGTCGGAAGATTTCTACAAGGCCTGGGTCAAACCCGAAGCCGCTCAGACAGAGCTGGTCTGGGTCGGACGGGGTGCCGTGCTGGTCATCGCCGCGATTGCCTTTTGGCTGGCGATGGAACCCGACAGCCGGGTGCTCGATTTGGTCGCCTACGCCTGGGCCGGACTGGGCGCAGCCTTTGGGCCGGTGATCGTGCTGTCGCTGTACTGGTCAGGAATGAGCCGCGCCGGCGCGCTGGCCGGCATGCTGGCCGGCGGCGTCACGGTGCTGGTGTGGCAGCAGCTCGACGGTGGCTGGTTCGAGGTCTACGAAATACTGCCCGGCGTGATCTTCGCCACGCTGGCGGCAATTGTTTTCAGCCTGCTGCGGCCTGATGCCCGTGCCGTCGAGCAATTCCAGCGCACGCTGGCCAGAAATTGATCCATCGGCGTGAATACTTGCGTCTGCCCACGTTATCATTAAGCTGCACATTCACTACGGGGAAAGGCATTGAGCGAGCTGAGCTGGGTCATTATCGGATTGGTGGTTGGGCTGGTGGTTGGCGGCGTAACTGCCTGGCTGATTGCGCGCAGCAGCCGGGTAGAGGTTCCTTCAACCCGCAAGCTCAAGGAAGAAAACGAGCGCTTCCGCGAAGAAGTCAACGCCCACTTTGTACACACCGCCGAGCTGATCAACGAGCTGACCGACAGCTACAAGAAAGTGTTCGATCACCTGAGCGACGGCGCCGAGCGCCTGGTCGACAAGGAAGCGGTGCGCGAGCGCATGCCCCAGGTCGGTCAGCAGGAAGTGCGGCTGCGCCATATCGGCGCGCCTGCTCAAGCCCGCCCAGGGCAGGATTCATCGGCCGCCAAGCTAAAGACCGCCGCCGAGCGCAAAAGCGTGCCGGCGGGCGAGAAACCCCGCCCGGCCGGATCAGATCCTCAGAAACGTCGGCCGTAAACCAGCGACCAGCTATTGATGCCCTGATTCGGGCTTTTGAAACCGGCGTTGGAATAGTGAATAACACGCAGCCTGAGTGAATCGCGCTCGCTGAGCTGCACGCCAACGGCAAAGCGATCCTCAAAATGCCCGCTTGACCCCATGCGTCGATCGCCCACCCGGCTGCTGCTGAACCAGGCCGCGCCGATACCCGCCTCGATAAACGGCTGCCAGCGCTCCGCGTTGAAGTAGTAGACAAACACCGGCGAAAACGACAATGAATGCTCATCGCTGCCGAAGCGTCCGGCTTCCCACCAGGTATAGGCCAGGTTCCAGTAGCCGCTCAGATGGCCGGTATCCGACTCAAACCAGCGCTGCTCCCAGTCCTGGGCGATACTGAGATTGGCGGTTGCCTGACCCTCGCTGGTCACCCCCGGAGCCAGCATCAGCTCGGCAGCTTGCGAGACCTGCTGCGGACCGAAAGACAGGGCTATGATGAGAAAAAGCGACGTCCAGGAAGACGGGGCGCGGGACATGGGATCACTCCTTGCTATCAGGCCAGCAATTGTACTGGAAGGCGCAAGGTTGGACCGCTGGACCAGCGATTGGACCGTTTTTGCCTTGCGCCCTGAGCCTTGCGCCTTGCGCCTTGTTTACAATGCTGTCCCGCCTGGCCGACCGCGCACAAGGTACACTCAGCCTCCTTTTCAGCCCGGGGAATAACCCACCATGACCACCGGACAAAAGCTGTTTGCCACTGCACCGCGCGGTCTGTCCGAGCTGCTCGCCGCCGAGCTTGAAGAACTCGGACTTGACGATGTTCGACCGCAGCGCGGCGGGGTGGCGTTTGGCGGTGGTTTGGCGGCGGGTTATCGGGCCTGTCTGTGGTCGCGCGTTGCCAGTCGCGTGCTGCTGCCGATTGGCCATTTTGAAGCCGGTGATGACGAACAGCTTTATCGCCAGACGCTGAAAATCGACTGGTCGCAACATCTCGGTGCGGAACAAACCCTGGCGGTCGATTTCACCGGCGTGCGGGCGGCCATTTCCCACAGCCGCTTCGGCGCGCAGCGCATCAAGGACGCGATTGTCGACCAGATTCGCCAGCAAAGCGGTGAGCGCCCTTCGGTGGACGTGCGCGCCCCCGATGTGCGCATCAACGTGCACATGCACGGCGAGCAGGTCACGGTGGCCATTGATCTTTCCGGCGACAGCCTGCACAAACGCGCTTATCGGGACACCGGCATTGCCGCGCCGCTGAAGGAAAACCTGGCCGCGGCCATGCTCTATCGCGCTGACTGGCCCGAGTTGGCCGCCGAGGGCGCAGCTTTCGTCGATCCGATGTGTGGCTCCGGAACGCTGGTGATAGAAGCGGCCTGGATGGCCTCCGACAGCGCCCCGGGCTTGCTGCGCACGCGCTGGGGCTTTCAGCGCTGGCGCGGTCACCAGGACAGCATCTGGAAAGACCTGATCGACGACGCCCTGGACCGCCAGCAGATCGGCCTGGAGCGGCTGGGTCCAGTCGCGGCGTTCGATTCCGACCTGTCGGCCATCCGCCAGTGCATGGCCAACGTCGAACGCGCCGGCCTGGATGGACGAATCCACATCGAGCGGCGCGATATCGGCGCCGCCTCACCGCCCTCGGACGTGGAACGCGGCCTGGTCGCGACCAACCCGCCCTATGGCCAGCGCATCGGCAGTGAACACGAGCTGGTGCCGCTGTACCTGCGCCTCGGTGAAGCCCTGCGCAGCCGTTTTCCCGGCTGGCGGGCAATCGTCATCAACGGCGCCGGCTGCCAGATTGGCTTAAAGCCCGAGCGTAGCTGGCAGATATTCAACGGCCCGCTGGAATGCCGGCTGGAACGCTTCGAAATCTCAGTCCAGACCGATCAGACACGCTCCGACCCGGCCGCAGACCTGACCAATCGTCTGCACAAGAATCAGCGTCAGCTCAAAAAATGGCTGGCGCGCGAAGACGTAAGCTGCTATCGGCTCTACGACGCCGATATTCCCGAATATGCCCTGGCAGTCGACGTGTACGCCGATGTGTACGGCGACGACAAAGCCGCCTGGTTGCACGTCCAGGAATACCAGCCGCCGGCCAGCGTTGACTCCGGCCGCGCCCAGGGCCGGCTGCGCGCCGCCTTGACCGCCATTCCGGCTGCCACCGGCATTGCACCTGAACGCATGATATTCAAGCAGCGCCGCCGCCAGCGCGGCACGGAGCAATACCAGCGCCTGAGCGAACAGTCGCTGACCCTGACAGTGCGCGAAGGAGCCTGTCGCCTGGAAGTCAACTTGAGCGACTACCTCGACACCGGCCTGTTTCTCGACCATCGCCCCGTGCGCCGCTGGATCGGCGAGCACGCGCGCGGCAAGAACATGCTCAACCTGTTCTGCTACACCGGTGCGGTCAGCGTTCACGCCGCCGTCGGCGGGGCTGAATCAACCACCAGCGTAGACCTGTCAAAAACCTACCTGGCCTGGCTGCGCCGCAACCTCGCCCTCAACGACTGCGACGACCACCGCCACCGCAGCATCCGCGCCGACGTCCGTGAATGGCTGACCGAATGCCGCGAAAAATTTGACCTGATCTTCCTCGACCCGCCCAGCTTCTCAACCTCCAAAAGCATGGAAGGCACCCTCGATATCCAGCGCGACCACGCCACGCTGATCGCCGACGCCATGCGCTGCCTCAACCCTCAAGGCACCCTGATCTTCTCAACCAACCTGCGCAGCTTCAAACTCGACCCCACCCTGGCCGACCATTACCAGATCGAAGACCGCAGCCGCTGGTCCATCCCGAAAGACTTTGAACGCAACCAGCGCATCCACCAGTGCTGGTTTGTGCGGGGCCGAATCGTCTGAAACCTGAGTCGGTGGCCGAAGATGTTCGCTGAACGGGCAGTTCAGCCCGCCAAAATCAGGTGTTATTTGGCTTCAGACATTTCCTCTCTCCGTAAGCGCCCTGAATGTTACATAAAACCGATCAGGCGTTGTTGGGAGGGATGTTGGCACACAGGGGGAAAGCGTACATCTCGTCGGGCCTGACAGCACAAAACCGGCGCCAAGGCCGGTTTTGTGTCGGGGATGTGGTGGAGGCGGCGGGAGTCGAACCCGCGTCCGTAAACCATCTGATCCTGGTTCTACATGCTTAGCCCGCTCGATTTTTTCTCGTTACTGCATCGCCCGAGGGGCAGGGCATATGCAGCAACCAGTTCCAGTTTGATTTAACGTCGTGCCCTGAAACGCGACCCGACGCGATCCTGCTAAATGATCCCGATTCAGAAGCGCAGGCTCAACTGGTCGGGAGCAGGCTGGTTTTTAGGCAGCCAGTGCGTAGTTGTCGTCGTTGGCAACTAACAGTTTACAGCAGGGTTTTACGAGGGATGCTGTCTGCTCGGCATGCCCCAGGGTACGTCCGATCCACGTCGAAGCCGGTACGCCCCCGAAGAAGTTGTGCTACTTAGAGTAGCCGACCCGCATGAAGTTCCGCAAGTGCGGATCTGGCGGAATTGGAGCGTTCAGCCGTGTTTGAGCATGCGTTCTTTCTGGCGTTCCCAGTCTTTGTCTTTCTGGGCGGCACGTTTGTCGTGCTGTTTTTTGCCCCGGGCGACGGCGATTTCGACTTTGACCTTGCCCTGTTTCCAGTACATTGCGGTCGGGATGATGGTTTGTCCCTTGCGCTCGACCAGGCCGATCAGGCGGTCGATTTCGCGGCGGTGGAGCAGCATCCGGCGGGTGCGGGTCGGGTCAGGCTGAATATGGGTGGAGACCGAGGGCAGCGGCGTGATCAGGCAGCCGAATAGAAAGGCTTCGCCGTTTTTGAGCAGCACATAGCTGTCGCCGAACTGAATCTGGCCGGCGCGCAGCGCCTTGACTTCCCAGCCTTCCAGGGCAATGCCGGCTTCCAGCCGCTCGTCGAGGTGGTACTCGAAGCGGGCGCGCTTGTTGACGGCGATGGTGGCTGAAGGCGAGTTGGCCATGATTCGGATTGGCTTGAAGCATTTTTGGAAACAGTCGGCAATGATAGCGTAGGGGGCAGGGGAACGGTTTACGCTTTGTGGTAAAGGTATGGAGCTGCGTGGTGGCTGTCCTATAATTCGGCGTCGATTCGAATTTCGTAACCCCTAACCCGTAACCCGTTCTCGATGCCCGAAGTTCACCGTTCAGCCCTGGTGCCGTATTCGCCTGCGCAGATGTTCGATCTGGTTCGGGATGTTGACCGATACCCGGAGTTTCTTGGCTGGGTGCGCGCGGCTGAAGTGCATGAGGAGACCGCCGTTTGGCAGCGGGCCACGCTGGAAATTCAGTTGATCGGCATGGTGCGGCGTTTTACGACGCGAAACCTTCTGGTGCCTGGCCAAGAGCTGCTGATGGAGCTCGACAGCGGGCCGTTCAGGAGTTTGACCGGGAAATGGCGCTTTCAGGCCGTGGGTGAGGGTTGCCGGGTCAGCCTGGACCTGGCGTTCGATACGGGTCCATCGCTGCTGCTGCGGCCGTTTCAGCGCAGTTTTTCGCAGATGGCCGATCGCATGGTGGATGATTTCACCCGGCGCGCCGAACAGGTTCATGGACGCTGAGCTGATTTCGATCGAAGTGGCCGCAGCGCTGCCTGATCGGCAGGTGCTGATTGAGCTGAAGGTGCCGCCCGGCACCAGCCTGATCGAGGCCGTGCGTCTGGCCCGGCTGGACGAGCGCTTGCCGGAGCTGGAGATTGACGAGCAGCGGCTGGGCGTGTTCGGGCGTGTGCGCCGGCCCGATGAGGCGATCGTTGAGGGGGATCGGGTGGAAGTGTATCGGCCGCTCAGCGCCGATCCGAAGGAAATTCGCCGGCAGCTTGCCGAGCTGGCTCGCGCTGAAAAAGGCAAAACGAGCTGAAATCAGCCCGGTGGGCCTTCCCCGCGGGTTTCGTCGCGCACTGTGTCGAGGTCCTGGACGGGCACGTCATCCGGCTGCTGGAGACGCTCCAGGGCCTCGCTGGTGAGGTCTTCGGTGTCCAGATAGCTGCCTTCCATCGAGGCCAGGCGGCCGCTGTCAAAGTGCAGGGTAAGCTGACGGATCTGGGGTTCGCCACCGCGCCGTGCATAGCTGTTCATGTAGTCCCAGCGGTCGGTGTGAAAAATGCTGGCTATGGACGGCGAGCCCAGCAGCACTTCGACCTGACGTTTGCTCATGCCGAGTTCGAGCTGGGCCACTTTTTCGCGATCAAGCACGTTGCCCTGCTGGATGTCCTGCTTGTACACCAGGCTGCCGCAGGCGGCCAGCAGCAGGGTTGCAGCCAGCAGCAGAGTTGCGGCGGCCAGTCGGGCTCGATAGGCAGTAATCATGGCGGGCAATGATACTATAGGATTCATAGCTGAATTGTACAGGTCAGGTTATGGGTGGAGCGAGTAGCGAACTGAAACGGGCTGGTCTGAAGGTGACTCATCCGCGCCGTCAGATTCTGCGTCTGCTCGAAAGCACCGAGCAAAAGCACATGACCGCCGACGACATTTATCGCGCCTTGATGGATCAGGGCGAAGAAATTGCCCTGGCCACGGTCTACCGGGTGCTCGCCCAGTTTGAGGCCGCTCAGTTGGTGCGCAAGCACCTGTTTGACGACGGCAGCGGGCGCACACAACAGGCCTGCTACGAGCTGGACGAGGGCGAGCATCACGATCACATGGTCTGTCTGGAGACTGGCGAGGTGGTGGAGTTTTTTGACGAAGCCATCGAGCGCCGCCAGGAAGAAATCGCCGCTGAGCATGGATTCGAGATTATTGATCACTCGATGGTGCTCTACGTGCGTCCGCGCAAGGCTGATTGATTGTGATTAACTCCGATTGACCAGGATCAACCCGGATCAACCCGGATTTTCCAGCAGCTCGGCGGCGTGGTCGAGGCTTTTTTGTGAATCTGCGCTGCCCAGCATCCGGGCAATTTCGCCTCGGCGGTCGGCGTCGTCCAAGCGGTCAACGCTGATTTCTGTCCCACCATTGGCGCGTGTTTTGACTACCCGGATTTGATGATCGGCACAGGCCGCGACCTGGGCCAGATGAGTGACGCACATCGCCTGACCCGTCCCGGCGGCCTGGCGCAGGAAGCGGCCGACCACCTGGGCGGTTTCGCCGCCGACGCCGGCGTCCACTTCGTCGAAAATGCGTGTTTTGGCGCTTTCCTCACGCTCGGCTGCAATCATCAAAGCCAGGGCGACGCGCGACAGTTCACCGCCCGAGGCGATTCTGGTCAGCGGCTGGGGCGTCTGCCCGGGGTTGGCGCTGAACTGGATCACGATCCGATCCTTGCCGTGCGCGGCCGGTTCGGCCGTATCGCCAGGCTGCACTGAAAACTCCAGTCGGCTGCTGTCCATGCCCAGTTCGGCCAGGCGGGCTTCAACCTGTTTCGACAGGGCTTTGGCGGCTTTTTTACGTGCCTCACTGAGGGTCTCGGCCAGGCGCTGCCAGTCGGCTTCGGCGGTGGCCAGGGCAGCCAGGCGTTCACTGCGTTTTTGACCCTGGTTTTCCAAGTCTTCAAGGCGCGCGTTGAGCTGTTCGCTCAAAACCGGCAGTCGGGCCGCCTCGACGCGGTGTTTGCGTGCCAGATCAAGCGATTTTTCCAGCCGCCGGTTGATCTGGTCCAAGCGCTCGGGATCGCCCTGGCCTTCGTCGCTTAAGCGATCCATCGAGGCCAGGCTTTCGTCGAGATTGATGCGCGCCTCGTCGAGCATCTGTCCGGCTTCGTCAAAGCGCGAATCCAGGCTGCGCAAGGATTCCAGCGCCGTGACGGCGCGCTGCAAAAGATCGCGCGCGTTGGGGCCGTCTTCGCCGCCCAGGGCGGTGGTTGCAGCAGCCAGTGCGGCGCGGATATCGTCGCTGCGGGCCAGGCGCTCCTGTTCGAGTTCGAGCGCTGCGTATTCGCCTTCGGCCAGTGCCAGATCATTGAGTTCGCGGGCCTGGAAACGCAGCAGTTCCAGCTGATTCGGGTCGCCGGCCTGACGCTCGAACGCGTCCAGCTCAGCGCGAGCCTCAAGCCAGCGAGAATGCGCCTCGGCGAGCTTTGTCAGCACGGCGGTATCGACCTGGCGATCGAGCAGGCGGCGCTGGGTGGCCGGTTTTTCAAGCTGCTGGTGTTCGTGCTGGCCGTGAATTTCGATCAGCAGCGCGCCCAGTTCGGCGAGTTGGCCGACCGTGGCCGAACGGCCGTTGATCCAGGCGCGTGAGCCGCTCGGGGCGCTCAGCACCCGGCGGATGATCAGTTCATCGCTCTCGGCCAGGGCCTGTGATTCGAGCCAGGCTTGCGCCGGTGAATCCGCGTCAATTCCGAATACGGCTTCGATCTCGGCCTGTTCGGCGCCGTCTGCGACCAGGCCACGCTCGGCCCGGTCGCCGAGTATCAGGCCCAGGGCGTCGACCAGGATGGACTTGCCGGCCCCGGTTTCTCCGGTGATGGCGGTGAAGCCGGGCGAGAAGTCAATTTCGACCTCGCGGATGATGGCGAAGCGGCGAATGGCGAGTCGGCGAAGCATGCAATATCCGGCAGGAACCGATGCGACAAGTGTACCTTGCCGAAGTGTGCCTTCGGCAGTTGTATTGTGGCCGGGCTAACCCCATTGTTTCGCGCAGAAGCTCGCTGACCAATGCAATTGGACGAAATCGCCATGCCAGATGAACACAAGCCCGCGCCGCCCGGGTTCGATGAGGAATTCCAGCCTGAAGCTGAAGCAGACCGGGTGGAAGACGACAGCGCTGATCAAGACGGAGCAGACGAGTTGGCGCGCGAGGTCGACCGGCTGCGCGACGCGCTGCTGCGCACTCGCGCTGAAATGGACAACATGGAAAAGCGTGCCCAGCGCGATCTGGAACGCTCGCGCCTGTACCAGACCGAAGCTTTGATGCGCGATCTGCTGCCGGCCATCGACGGGCTCGAACAGGGCCTGGAAAACGCCGCGGAGGATGACGCCAGCCGCGAAGGCCTGGCGCTGACCCATCGCCTGCTGTTCAAGGCACTTGAGTCTCACGGCCTGGAGGTGCTCGATCCGATCGGTGAGCGCTTCGACCCGCAGTGGCACGAAGCGATGAGTATCCAGCCCAGCGATGAACAGGCGCCCGATACCGTGCTGGCCGTGTTTCAGAAGGGCTATCGACTCAACAACCGGCTGCTGCGTGCAGCGCGGGTCATTGTGGTTGCAAGCAACTGATTAGCTGCTGCGCGTGCGCTAATCAGGCCTTCGGTAAAGGGCGCCAGCACGAACTGATTGAAATGCGTGCCGCCGGGCCCCACTAATCGGCTAGGGCAGGTTTTTATCCAAACAGACTTTAACGAACCGGAAGCAGGAACGACAAGATTATGAGCAAGATTATCGGCATTGACCTGGGAACAACCAACTCCTGTGTCGCCGTCATGGAAGGCGGCAAGGCCCGCGTGATCGAGAACTCCGAAGGTGATCGGACCACCCCGTCGGTGGTGGCCTTTACCAAGGATGACGAAGTGCTGGTCGGCCAGTTGGCCAAGCGCCAGGCGGTCACCAATCCGGACCGGACTCTGTACGCCGTCAAGCGTCTGATTGGCCGCAAGTTCAAGGAAAATGTGGTCCAGAAGGACATCAAGCTCGTTCCCTACACCATCGTCGAAGCAGACAACGGCGATGCCTGGGTTCAGGTGGGCGACAAGAAGATGGCACCGCCGGAAATCTCGGCCCGTGTGCTGATGAAGATGAAGAAGACGGCCGAAGATTACCTGGGTGAAAAGGTAAGCGAGGCGGTCATTACCGTGCCGGCCTATTTCAACGACTCGCAGCGCCAGGCGACCAAGGATGCCGGCAAGATTGCCGGGCTTGAGGTCAAGCGTATTATCAACGAGCCGACCGCTGCGGCACTGGCCTACGGTCTGGACAAGGGCGGCCGGGATCGCAAGATCGCCGTCTACGACCTGGGCGGCGGCACCTTCGATATCTCGATTATCGAAATTGCCGACGTTGACGGTGAAAAGCAGTTTGAAGTGCTGGCCACCAACGGCGATACCTTTCTCGGCGGCGAAGATTTCGACATCCGCCTGATCGAGTATCTGGCCGGCGAGTTCAAGAAGGAGCAGGGCATTGATCTGCACAGCGATCCGCTGGCCCTGCAACGTCTGCGCGAGGCCGCCGAGCGGGCCAAGATCGAGCTGAGCTCGGCCCAGCAGACTGAGGTCAATCTGCCCTACATCACGGCTGATCAGTCGGGGCCGAAGCATCTTAATATCAAGGTCACGCGTTCGAAGCTCGAATCACTGGTCGAGGATCTGATCAAGCGTTCGATCGAGCCGTGTCGGACCGCCCTCAACGACGCCGGTCTCAAAACCCCCGTCGAGCGCATCGGCTGGCCCGACCGGTTCATCGAGCACGGCCGACCTGACATTCTCAGAAAAAAACACGGTCTCACCGTGGAGGACGCCGTCGCCAAAGCCCTCCGCCATCTCCCCGCGCGGAAGCCGCGGGCCCTCGCGGGATGAACGCCGCGGCGGCGGACACCCGCCGCGCCTTGCCCGAGCGGGCTCCCGCACCCGCTACAGCGCCACCATTTTCGTCCAGACCCGCACGATCTTGGCTTTCACCGGACCGAGACCGCCGGTGTAATTGTTGATGAAAAGGCTGAACGCGTAGCGCTGCCCGGAGCGGGCGTCGACGTACCCCGCGTAATTGCGGATCCGGTCGAGGGTGCCGCTCTTGGCGCGGACGCGACCCTCGGCGGAGGAACCGCCCCCTATGCTCCGCAGGGTTCCCGAGCGACCGGCGATCGGGAGGGACGCGTAAAAACTGTCGAAATGATCGGCCTGGCTCGCGTGGTAGAGCATCGTCATCTGCCGCGGGGTCACCGTGTTGGAGCGGGAGAGGCCGCAACCGTCGCCCATGAAAAAGCCCGTCATGTCCACGCCCTTGGCCCTCCAGTGGGCGTAGGTGACCTCCGAGGCGACGACCGTCTCGCCCTTTTTTCCGGCGGCGACGGCGATGAGACGGTGGATCGCCTCGGCGCAGATCTCCTTTCCCGTGCCGCTCTCTCCCTGGATGAATACCGGCGCCTTATTCTGGCTTTCCAGCGGCAGCATCCCCTTGAGACGCTCGATTGACTCGTGCTCACCCACATAGTTGAGCTTCCCGGATTTCT
>CALEIM010000163.1 GCA_937876395.1 uncultured Wenzhouxiangella sp.
GGACAGGTGATGGCGTTCTTCGTGATGGTGGTGGCCGCGGCAGAGGTAGTGGTCGGGCTCGCCATCATCATGCTGATCTTCCGGACCCGTCGCTCGGCAAGCGTCGACGACGCCAACCTTCTGAAGTACTGAGGTAGATGATGAGCGAGGTCCGTCAGCGAGGCGGAGCGCAGCGGAGCCGAGCGGTTCCCGTCGGCGAGGTCTGTCAGCGAGGTGGAGCGCAGCGGAGCCGAGCGGTCGAGCGGACCGAGCGGAGGATATAGCTGATGCTTGACCACATCTGGCTGCTGGTGGCGATCCCGCTCGCCGGCAGGCGCTCAAGATTGAGACAAAGGCACTTTTCTGTTACCTTGGCCGCCCATCTCAGAGCCGACTAAGCGCCCTTCTGGCGCGGCGTGACGCTCCGCTTTTTTGCCCCCTCGCGCCCCGCCATGCAGCCAACCCCCCCCAGGATCCCCCGCCGATTCTTCGCCGCCTTGGCCGCCCCCACCCGGCCGACGCGGCTGAGCAGATGCAGCAGGCCGCCAACGCGCTGGCCGCCGCGGCCACTGAAGGCATCGTCCACCGCGATGTCAAACCCGGCAACATCATGCTCGACCGGCGCGGTCGCGCGGTGCTGACCGACTTCGGCATTGCCTGCAGCATTGCCGAACAGGCCGATTCCGGCGGTAGCGCGACGGTGATGGGTACAGTCGGCTATCTGCCGCCCGAGGCCCTGACCGGCGAGGCGATCGACGCCCGCGGCGACATGTTTTCACTCGGTGCGGTGTACTACGAAATGCTCACCGGCGAACGCCTGATCAGCGCGCGCAGCATCAAAGACAGCTTTGCCCGGCTGGCCAATCCGTCCTTCCCTGACCTGTCTGCCGTTGAAGGCCGGGTGGATGAGCGCGTCGTCGATATTCTGCGCCGGCTGCTGGCAGTCAAGCCCGACGAGCGCTATGCCGACTGGCAGGCGTTGCTGGCCGACATGGCGCCGCTCAAGAGCGGTGAAACCGGGCCGATTGAGCGTTCAGACTCCGGCCCGTCTACGGCCGAGCGCGAGGTGACCGAAGCGCTGGCGACTGCCCGACTGGAAACGGCCGACGACGCACCGGCCGGCGCTACCGCAACAATCGACACCGTTGCGACCGACACACATTCGGCAGCCCGTTCGGCAAAAACCCGCACGGGCAATGCCTGGGCAGCACTGGCCCTGATCGTCGTGGCCGTGCTGTTGCTCGCCGCCGGCGGCTATGGCCTGGCCCGGGTCGCTCCCGATGCCTGGGACCGGGCGTCAGCCTGGATACCCGGACTGAATTCAGATGCCCCACAGACGCCGCCAACGGCAGCGCCGACCAATACGCCGAGCGCCGCCGGCCCGTACCTGAGCCAGGCGGTGGCAGACCAGCCTGACCCTGAACCGACGACGGATCAGCACAGCGGTCAGCGCGAAGCATCTGACACCGGTGGCAGCCATACCGTCGCGATCGACCCGGTGGCAATGGCTGAAACAAGCGAGACCGTCGGTGTCGAAGAATTCAGCGTCGATACAATCAGTGAGCCAGCAGCCGGTTACGCGCCTCTGACGGTTGCAACCGCAGCCGATGAAATGTTCGATATCGATGTCGATGCCGCTGACGACGCGGAAGCCCAACAGCCGCTGAATGCGGGGTCGACCCCAACCGAAGCCGACCAGCTTCTGTCGGCTGCGCTCGATGACGACCAGCGTGTGGCGCGAGTGGAAACATCTACCGTGGACCGCAGCCCGCCGGCAACCCCCGTAGCGGCCCCGCCGCCGCGTGGAATTGTGGTGATTGGCGTCGGTGATCCGGTGCTGGCCGACCCGATGGTGCGCGAAATCGAATCGGCCCTGCGTGCAGCCGGCCAGCCGCTGGTTGACCGCGGCTTTGTCAGCGGCTACCAGCGCCACGTCGAAGGCGAAGAAGTGGATCTGGGCGGCCTGTCCGGACCCAGTCTGACCGCTGGCGCGCGCTACGCCGTGATTGTCCGGGCTCTGCCGGCCGGCGAACGGCAGCTCAGCTATTACAACCGTGTCGAGACCGCGTTCATCGCCCAGCTCGAAGCGCAGACTTTTGATCTCTACGAGATGCGCCAGATGGGTGCCTCGCCGATCGAGCAAATCGAGTTCACCTCGCTCAATGCCACCGACCGAGCCGTTGCCTCGGTGCGGCCCTGGCTGGACGGAATTCGCGCCCAGTTCGAATGAATCTCCGGCACCTGCCGGGTTTTGAGTCTAAAAAAAGCTCCGCCGGTTTCGGCGGAGCTTTTTTCTTGTGCGCTGTGTTCGAGTTTACTGAACGACGATGGTGTGCTCGGCGGAAATCCAGCCGCTGCGTCCCTGATCGTCGCTGACCTGAATCCAGTCGCCGGCACGGGTCAGAACGCTGACGATGTTGCCCGAGGCCAGGCTGAACTGCACGGCCGTTTCCGGATTCGGGCCGGAGCGTACGTTGAGCGAGCTGGCGGTAATCACAACCCGTTCACCGCTGGCCGTGCTGCTGACTGCCGGTGCGCTGGCCTGGTAGGCGGTCGCTGAACTGCCGCCGCCGTGGCGGTAAAACTGGCGCGGTGTGCGGCGCACCACTTCTTCCACTGCAGCACCGATGACCTGGCGCAGAGCCTTTTCACGCGGGGTATTTTCCCAGGTCGACAGCGAGCCACCGAGTGTATGCCGGCTGGTGTAGCCGGAAATGGCGCCGCCGATGTCGAAATCACGCGCCGAGCCCTCGACGCTGGTGGCGGCCAGCACGCGGCTGGTGTCGGTGTCGATGATGCGCAGATCGATGGCCATATGGGCACTGCTGCTGCCGCCGGCGATGCCGCCGAGCACGCGCCCGACCCGGCTGCCGCCAAAGGAGCCGCGTGTGCCGCTGGCATTTTCGGTAAATTCGGTTACCGCCGCCACGACCAGCAGTTCAGCACCTTCGATTTCGCCAATTGCCGCCGCAGTCGAGCCGCGAACGCGCCCGCTGGCGCCAAGATCCTGTTCCGACATCACGTCGTCGAGCGCCTGACGCTCCAAAACGATGAAGTGTCCCGAATTGAACAGCGCGGTGGTCAGCATATCGGCCATGCCGTCGCCGATGGACGGGTTGTACCAGCCCCCGGTGTTGCCGGCCTTGTTTTCGAATCGAGCCACGGCGATGCGTGCCTGCGGTCCGTCGTAGGCGGCAGCGCGGGCATCGGCAATGCTCGGCCCGCTGCCGCTGTCGCGAACCTGGGTGGTGGTGCCTGCCGGACAGCCGGTCATCAGACCCAGCGCGACAATTGCTGCGGTTGCTTTCAAGTACATGCTCGTTTCCTCCTGGGAATATACGATTCGGTGGCGCGGCACTTCAGCCTGAACTGTGCCGCATTTGAGGGGTTATGTAACCGACTTACGGAAAAGCGGATCGAATCACGCCATTTTGCTTCGGGCGAGATGAACTGGAGATTAATTTTACCCCTTGGCCCGGGCCGGAGCCGCAACCACGATCAGGCGTTCGGCGTCGAGGTCATATGCTTCGCCTTCGAAGCTGCCAAAAATCGCTTCGACCGCCAATCCGTGCGCTTCAAGCAGGGCGCGGATTTCGGCGGCTGACCAGATCCGATGGCTGAAGTGGTGACGAACAACGCGGTCACCGTCGATCAGCAGCCATTCGTTGTCCAGACGGGACATATCGTCAATAAGAACGGGACGCTCGACCAGCATCCGGCCGTCGTCATAGTCAGTCAGGTGAACGGGCTGAAGGTTGCGGCACAGATATTCCAGACCGACCAGGTCGAGCACCAGGCGCCCGTCGGGTTTGAGGCTGGCGCGGATATGATCGAGCACGCGGGCGTGGTCGGCTTCACGGTCAAAATAGCCAAAGCTGGTCCACATCACGACGATCAGATCGAAGGTCTCCGGGCGTCGGAATTCGCGCATATCGGCCCGAACGATCTCGATGGCCAACTCGCCGCGCTGCTCGTCGAGCTGATCGAGCAGGGTCTGGCTGGTGTCGACGGCGGTCACCTGAAGGCCGGAACGGGCCAGTGGCAGGGCGTGCCGGCCGGGACCGCAGCCCAGGTCAAGCACGCTGGTCGGTGAATGCTCGATCAGCTCCAAAAGCTGCTGGACTTCCTGCGCTCCGCGGGCGAAGGTGTCGTCGTTGAACATCAGCGAACCGAAGTTGCGCCAGAAATCATCATCCATGTACCAGTCTGTGCTCAAGATTATCGTCCTCGTTGCGGTGCTTGCCGGGTTGACCGGCTGTGCGACCCTGGCCTGGTATGGCCAGGCGGCCCGGGGTCAGATTGAAGTGTTGTCCAAGCGGGAGGATATCGCAGATCTCATCGCGCAAGCCGATACGCCTGAAGCCCTGCGTGAGCGCCTGGTGACCGTGCTCGATATGCGCCGCTTCGCGGTCGAGGAGCTCGGCCTGCCCGACGGTCGCAGCTATACCGTGTATGCTGATCTGGGCCGGGAAGCGCCGCTGTGGAACGTGGTGGCCACGCCGGCCTATGCGGTCCAGCCGATGACCTGGTGTTATCCACTGGTTGGCTGCCTGAGCTACCGCGGTTTCTTTCAGCGCGAGCAGGCCTTGTCGCTGGCTGGCAGCTTGAACGACGACGGCCTCGATACGGCGGTTTTCGCAGCGACCGCCTATTCCACGCTCGGCTGGTTTGCCGATCCAATCCTCGACAGCATGCTGGAATTGTCCGATGCCTCGCTCGCCGAGCTGATTTTTCACGAGCTCAGCCATGAGCTTTTGTATGTGCGCGGCGCAACTGCCTTCAACGAAGCCTACGCGACTTTTGTCGGACGCCTGGGTGCCGAGCGCTGGCTGCGCGCGCGCGGGCGAATCGAGGAAATGCGGCGCTGGCAGGACAATCACGGGCTCAATCAACAGCTCAATGAACGTCTGCTTGAAACCCGGCAACGCCTCGCGACAGGCTTTGCCGAAAGAGACGACGAGAGCGCCCTGGCCGAATTCAAGGACGCCGAATTCGAGCGCCTGCGCGCGTCGGTCGAAGCGCTGGCTGCAGACCTGAACACCCGACGGCTGGACGGCTGGCTGGCCCGCCCGCTGAACAACGCCCATCTGGCCCTGGTGGCAACATACGAGGCCGGCGTGAGCAGCTTCGAGCGCCTGTATCGTGATGACTGCGGTCAGAAATTGGCCTGCGTCCACGCCGAGGCGCAGCGTCTGGGCACAGCCGATGGCGAGGTTCGCCAGCAATTTCTGCACATCGGGCATTGAACAATTGCAGGGGATGTGCGAACTTGACGGGCTTTATTGCCTTGGGAAGCTGATTTGTTCCTGCCTCGCCTGCTGTCTGTTGCGATTGCCCTTGCACTCGCCCCGGTGACGGCCCAATCCCAAGCGCCGGATGCGCCGCTGGCCTGCCCGCCGCCGGCGCCGCTGCGTCTGCCCGAGCGGCCCGCAGAGCGTGAGCCCGCTGCAACCGATATCGAGGCCCAAACTTTCAGTGCCCTGGCCGATGAGAACGTGGCTTTTCGCGATCAGGTTCGTCTGGTTCAGTACCAGCAGCAGCTCGAAACCGAAGAGCTGCTCTACGATCCGCAAACCGGCCGTGTCGAGATTCCCGGCTGGCTGCGCTTCAGCGATCCGCAGATCAATATCGAGGCCGACAGCGCCTGGTACGAGACCCGCGCCCGGCGCGGCCGCTTCGAGCAGTTGAGCTACAGCATCCCGGGAAGCTTTGCCCACGGCTCGGCGATATCGGCCGAGTTGACCGATCCCGACCATGCCCATCTGACCGGTTTCGACTTCACCACCTGCCCGCCCCAACAGCGCGACTGGGAGCTGGCCGCATCAAGCGTTGATCTGGATCTGGAGTCCGGAGTGGGGACCGCACGCAACGCCCGCCTGACCTTCAAGGGCGTACCGCTGCTGTATACCCCGTGGCTGAGTTTTCCGCTCGACGAGCGACGCAAGACCGGCCTGCTCTACCCAGGCTTCGGTTATTCGACCGATGACGGCTTTGATCTGTCCGTACCCTGGTACTGGAATATCGCGCCCAACCAGGACGCCACACTCACCGCCCGCTGGATCGAAAAGCGCGGACCGGCCCTGGGTCTTGAGCATCGTTTTCTGACCGAACGCCAGGTCGGCGAACTTAATATCGAGTGGCTGCCCGATGACAAGCGCGCCGATCGCAGCCGCTATTACGGCGAGTTTGATTACCGTCTGCGGCCCGCTCCTGGCTGGCTGGGCGCCATCAGCCTGCGCCGCGCCAGCGATGATCGCTACTTTATTGACCTCGGCAGCGACCTGCACGATTCGGCAATTCAGTTTCTGCGCTCGTCGGCCAGTCTGCGCGGCTCGGGCCGCTACTGGTCTGTCGAACTGATGGCCGACAACTTCCAGGTGCTCGATGAATCGGTCGGCCCTGCGCGCGAACCCTACCGCCGCCTGCCGCGCGCCACTTTGGACATTGATCGCCCGTTGGGCGGGCGCCTGCGCTTTTCGCTTGACAGTGAAGTGACCTATTTCGATCGTGACCACGGCATGACCGGCGGCCGGGCCGATGTGTTCGCACGGCTGCACTATGATCTACTCGCCCCGGGCTGGTATTTGCGGCCCAGCGTCGGGCTGCGTTCGGTGGCTTATGAGCTCAGCGGAACCGATGAAACCAATCCGTCGGTCAGCGTGCCGATTTCCAGCATCGAAGGTGGCCTGACCTTCGAGCGGCGGCTGGCCAGCGGCCGCACCCAGACTCTGGAACCGCGCCTGTACTATCTCCACGTTCCCTACCGGGATCAGAGCGATCAGCCGATTTTCGATACTCGCGAGCTCACCTTCGGTTTCAGCCAGCTGTTTCATCACAATCGCTACAGCGGCCCCGATCGCCTGGCAGATGCCAATCAACTGACTGCCGCGCTGACCTCGCGCCTGCTCGATGCCGCCGATGGTTCCAGCCTTCTGGAGGCCAGCGTCGGGCGGATTTTCTATTTTTCCGACCAGCGCGTGCAGCTACGCGATTTGCCGCCTGTCGAGCGCGGCGGTTCGGCCACAGTCGCCGAGATGAGCTGGCGGCCGGCCCGTCAGTTACTGCTCAACGCGGGCCTGCAGTGGGATGATGAAAACGATGAAACGCAGGTCGCCCGATTTGGTCTGAGCTGGCGCGGGGCAGACACACGCCAGGTCGCCCTGGGCTATCGATTTCGGCGCGACCGGGTCGACCAGGCCGATCTTCGCCTGCGTTACCCGCTCACGGCCAATCTGAATCTTGTCGGTCGGATAACGTATTCTTTCGAGGAAAATGAGACACTGGAGCTGCTCGGCGGACTGGAGTACGAAAGCTGCTGCTGGGCGCTGCGTTTCACCGCCCGTGAGTGGGTAAGCGACCGTGACTCGGACAAGCGCACGGCGTTTTTCGTCGAGCTTGAACTCAAGGGTCTGGGCAGCATCGGCCGGCGACCGTATCAGCTGTTTGCCGATCAGCCCTACTTATAGACTCAGCACCTGAACTGCAACACCAAGGACTTGAGATTGCCATGAAATCCATTATTTTCCGCCTGCTGCCGACCCTGGCCCTGATGCCACTGGCGATCGCCTGGGCCCAGACGGACAGCGTTGCAATTGACCGCATCGTTGCCCTGGTTGAAGAAGATGTGGTCTTGCAAAGCGAGCTCGACCAGGCTTTCGAGAGCATCGAGCACCAGATTCGTGCCACCGGCGAAACTCCGCCGCCGCGCAGTGTGCTCGAAGAGCAGCTCGTCGAACGTCTGATCGTGCAGCGCCTGCAGCTACAGCGCGCCGAGCAGACCGGCATCCGGGTATCCGATGCCGACGTCGACGATGCCCTGGCCCGCGTAGCACAGCAGAACAACATGAGCCTGACGAACCTGCGCGAGGCGCTGGAATCCGACGGTATTTCCTTCGAATCCTTTCGGGAAGAAATGCGCCATGAAATCATGGTCTCGCGCCTGCAGCAGCGCGTCATCAACTCCATGGACGAAATCACCGAAACCGAGATCGATATCTTTCTGGCCTCGGATCGCTTCGACAGCGGTGAGTTTTTGCTCTCGCAGATTCTGATTGCCGTGCCCGAGTCGGCCACACCAGAGCAGGTCAGCGACGCTGAAGCGCGGGTCAGCGAGGTATACCAGCGGCTCGATGAAGGCATGGCATTTTCGGCCGCGGCGATCAGCTTTTCGCAAGGCCCGGATGCGCTGGAGGGTGGCGATATCGGCTGGCGCAGCCTGCGCGTATTCCCCGATGTTTTTGCCGAAGCCATTCAGGATCTCAATCCAGGGGAAGTCAGTCAGCCTATCCGGACCCAGGCCGGCCTGGTCATTCTCCAGGTCCGTGACCGGCGGGAGCAAGGCGAGATGATTATTGAGGAATACCGGGCGCGCCACTTCATGGTGGTGCCCTCGGATCTGGTAACCGCCGATCAGGCGCGCGTGCGGATCAATGACTTTCACCAGCGCATACTCGCCGGCGAGGATTTTGCCGAGCTGGCGCGCGCCAGTTCTGACGACCAGTCAACCGCCAACCTGGGCGGCCTGCTCGACTGGTTCCCCGGCGGCGCCTACGGCACGCGGATTCAGGAAGTAATCGCGACACTCCAGCCCGGTGAGCTCAGCGAGCCGTTTCAGACCAGCAGCGGCTGGCATCTGCTGCGCCTTGAAGATGTACGCCAGGCCGACCGCACCGAAGAGATTCTGCGCTCGGAGGCCCGTCAGATGCTGGCCGAGCAGAAATCCCATGATGAGGTCGAGCGCTTTATACGCGAGCTGCGCAACGAGTCCTTTGTCGAACTGCGCCTGTAGCGAGTCGCAAGATCGATGCAGACCCTGCCGCTGCTGGTCACGCCGGGTGAGTCGGCCGGAATCGGGCCTGAATTGGCCTGCCGGGCCGCAGCGGCCGATTCTGAGCTGATTCTGGTAGCCGACCCCGGACTGCTTGCCCGGACCGTCGAGCAGCTCGGCCTTGAGGTTGAAATCTGTCCGCTTGCCAGGCTTGATGAGCATGATGCCGCCGGCAAGAATGGCATTCGCTGCCTGCCGGTCGAGCTGGCACGTCCGGCCACACCGGGACAGCTCGATGAGGCCAATGCCGCCTATGTGCTCGCCTGCCTGCGCCTTGCTGTTCGCCACTGTCTGGACGGAAGTGCACACGGCCTGGTAACCGGGCCGGTTCACAAGGGCATCATCAACGCCGCCGGGGTGCCGTTTACCGGCCACACCGAGTTTCTTGCGGCCGAGTCGGGTACGGCCCGAGTGGTGATGCTGCTGCTGGCCGACCAGCTCCGCGTGGCCCTGGCTACAACTCATCTGCCATTGCGCGACGTGGCCGACTCGATTACCCCCGAACTGCTGAGCGAAACGCTGGACATTCTTGACCGCGGCCTGCGCCAGCAGTTTGCCATCGAACGGCCGAAAATCGCCGTGCTCGGGCTCAATCCCCACGCCGGCGAAGGCGGCCACCTGGGGCGCGAGGAAATCGACATCATCGAACCGGTGATTGCCGAACTCGGTGCGCGCATGAATCTGATCGGCCCGCTGCCGGCCGATACCGCCTTCGTCCCTGAGCGTCTGGCCGGCTTCGATGCCGTGCTGGCGATGTATCACGACCAGGGCCTGCCGGTGCTCAAGCACGCCGGCTTCGGCCACGCCGTCAACCTGACCCTGGGCCTGCCGTTTATCCGCACCTCGGTTGATCACGGCACAGCACTCGACCTGGCCGGCAGCGGGCGCGCGCAGTCCGGCAGTTTCCTGGCGGCAGTCCGGCAGGCCCGCTCGATGCAGCGGCCCTCATCATGAAGGCCCATCAGCCGCGCAAGCGTTTCGGCCAGCATTTTCTTCACGCTGCCCATATTATCGAGCGACTGGTTGCGACCATCCGGCCCGGTGTGGATGAGCACATCATCGAGATCGGCCCCGGCGAAGGCGCCCTGACCGGGCCGCTGCTGGAAACCGGCACACGCCTGACCGTCATCGAACTCGACCGCGATCTGGCAGGCGTGCTGCCCGAGCGCCTGGGGTTTCCCGAGCGGCTCGAAGTCATCCAGGCCGACGTGCTCAAAGTCGATCTGGCCGCCGTGGCCGGCGGGCCGGCGCGCGTGGTCGGCAATCTGCCCTACAACATCTCCACGCCGATCATGTTCCACCTGTTCAAGTGGCGCGACGTGATTACCGACATGCATTTCATGCTGCAAAAGGAGGTGGTTGATCGTCTCGTGGCCCCGCCCGGTACCAAACAGTACGGTCGCCTGTCGGTGATGGCGTCTTTCCACTGCCGCATGGAGCGTCTGTTCAGCGTGCCACCCGACGCCTTCCGCCCGCCGCCAAAAGTTGATTCAGCCATCATCCGCATGCGGCCCAAGGCTCTTGATAAAGAAACACTGGCCCGCCTGCCGCAGCTCGAAGAAGTCGTCCGCCGCGCCTTCGGCCAGCGCCGCAAAACCCTGCGCAACGCCCTCAAAGGGCTATTGGACGAAAGCGCGATCAAATCGGCCGGCGTTGATCCAGCCGCGCGCGCCGAAACAATCTCTCTACAAGGTTTTATCGACCTGGCAGACCAGGCGGCAGAGGCTCAAGACTAAAGAAACCAGGCCTTGGGTCCTGCGCCTTGAGCCTTGCGCCTGCCCTTGAAAAACTACCATTCCGCAATTTTCCAGTAGACCGGCTTGACCGGCACGAAATCGTCGATGCGGCTTTCGAGCTGACCATCGCCGTCAGTATCGATCATGTAATAGGACGGGCCGCCTTCGATTGGCGTGACCTTCATCATGTAGACCTGTCCGCCGGAGCTGTATTCCTCGATGATCTGCCCGTCTTCGCGACGAATGACCACCTGCGGCTCGATCTGCTCGTCGGGATCCTGCACCTTGGGCGGCAGCGGCTCGCGAATCGGCGGTGGTGGGGGCGGGTCCGCCGGCGGCGGATCGTCGGCCAGGACCGGCCGGGCCATCAGCACAACCAGGATCAGCAGAATATAGGGCATGGCGGCAGCCTCTGGACAACGTGGACTTCAAGTCTAACAGAGGGTGGGGACGGCTGGCGCAGTCATCGGCCACGGCAAAGACGGTAGTACCATGTGTTTATCTCAAGCCCGATCCTGCGCAGCAATGAACCACAAAAATCCACCGCTTTGTCTAGTCGACGGCTCCTCCTATCTGTACCGCGCCTTCCATGCCCTGCCCAGCCTGACCAGCGGCGAGGGTTTGCCAACCGGCGCGATCTTTGGCGTGGCCAATATGCTCAGGCGCATGCTTGAACACTACCAGCCAGACGATGTGGCCGTGATTTTTGACGCACCAGGCAAAACTTTCCGGCATCAAACCTATGCCGAATACAAGGCCACGCGCCCGCCGATGCCCGATGATCTGCGTGTCCAGATTGCGCCGCTGCACGAGCTGGTGGATGCAATGGGCTTGCCGCGCCTTATCGTCGCGGGCGTGGAGGCCGACGATGTGATCGCCACACTGACCCGGCAGGCACGCGCTGACGGTCGCGAGGTGATGATCTCTTCAGGCGACAAGGACCTTGCCCAACTGGTCGAAGATGGGGTGGTGCTTGAAGACACCATGCTGGATAAGCGCTATGACCCAGAGCAGGTCGAGGAAAAATTTGGCGTTGGACCGGCGCTGGTAGCGGATCTGCTCGCCCTGACCGGCGACAGTTCGGACAATATCCCGGGAATCGACAAGGTCGGGCCAAAAACGGCGGCCAAATGGCTCAGGCAATACGGTGATCTCGATGGCGTGGTCGAGCACGCCGGAGAGATTGGCGGCAAGGTCGGCGAGAATCTGCGCGCGGGGCTTGAGCAGCTCAGACTGTCGCGCGAACTGGTGGCTTTGAATGACTCGGTTGAGGTCGAGGGCGGCCTTGCGGCGCTCAGGCGTTCCGCGCCGGACCGTGAACGCATGCTCGAGCTGCTCCAGCGCTTCGGTTTCCTGACCTGGTTGAAGCAGTACAGCGAAGCTGCAGGAGGAACCGGCGACCCGGGCCATGAGCTTGAAGTCGAGACAGTCACGACCAGAGAGCAGCTACAGGCCCTGGTCAGGACGCTGGAATCAGCCGAGCTGATTGCCTTTGATACCGAAACCACCAGCCTGGAGCCGCTGGATGCCGAGCTCGTTGGCTGTTCTTTCGCTATCGATCCGGGCAGGGCCTGGTATGTGCCGCTGGCCCACGTTGATCAGGACTGCGAGTTCAGCGCGTCCGAGGCGATCGCCGCCCTGCGTCCGCTCATCGAATCCGATCAGCGCCCCAAGGTCGGCCAGAACCTCAAGTACGATCTGAACGTGCTCAAGCAGGCCG
>CALEIM010000164.1 GCA_937876395.1 uncultured Wenzhouxiangella sp.
ACCAACGTAGTTGAGATGGCTTTCTGGCCAGTGCTTTTCAAGTGCTATAACGCCCGGCTTTGGGGCGGACTTGTAGCCGCGCAGCGGCGGAAAGGCCGTCCCAGCCCCGAAGGGGCGACAACAGCCGTTTGTTATGTGATTTGATGGTAAGGTTAAGCACCGGATTTAACCATACCTCTGATCTTTACCGCTTTTTCGAAATGATCCAATTTGTGAGTTTCAATCCACCACCGAGCCGCCTCCATGAGAACTTCTGGCTGATCGTTTTTATTTTTGAAGAATGCGTAAAACGATAATCCGACTCCCGTTCCTTTCTGGTCGATTTTAAGATCGCATACTTCAATAATTTTTTCTCTAAGCTCTTTCCGCAAAGCAATATTCCTTTGGATTGATCACATAACGTTTGGTTAAGGGGCGGGCTTTAGCCCGTCCCAGTGAGCGAAGCGAACGATTTAAACCATTTGTTAGGGCTTAACTGGGAGCCAATTATTTAAGTCAGCAGCTTTGACGTCGGGCTCTTTAAGGCCCAATAGTATTTGCCTAGCCCGTACGATCATTTCGTTTGTGGTGATAGCCCCATCTTTATGGGCGAGCAGAGGGAAAAGTTGGTCAATTAATCTCTTATCGAGCAATAGGATGTTTTTCCAGTATGTTGATTGGATTTCCCACCTTTGCTCGTTGCTTGTGCTTGCCCCATGGTAGTTGGATTTAATCCATGTGCTTAATATTTCGGCAACTGCAATGCTTGCTTCACGCTGCTTCTGGAGCTTTAGGCGCTCCTCTGCAGTCTCGCTGCGCTCAAGTTGAAGCTTATGGTCTAGATATACCTTTAAAAGTATTCCACCTGCACCGCCGCCAAAAAAAGCGCCAATTACTCCAGAGATAAAATTCGACCATTCCATTTTTCTTCCTCGTGGCGATGTGCGGTTTAATTGTTTGCCCTAACGCCTTGCATGAGGGGCGCAGTTGTAGCGGAGCCCGAAGGGCGTAGCGAAAAGTGCGTCCCACTCCATGCAATTGTTAGATGCCATTACTCGCAACACTTGCCTTCCTGTATTGGAGGGCATTTAATCGTACCAAAGCTACAAAAAACACAACAATCTCCCGCATTTGGTTTTAGGACCCTTTTGCAGGACTCGCAGTCATAGAAATATTGGCATGCGTCAGTTGGCATGGTTTCTGTTTTTTGATGACCACAGTGGGGGCATGTGATTTCCGATTGAAGCACTATGCCTGTGCTACGCATTGATTACACCTCCTAGCTTCCAAAGTGTTCCAAATGGCAGCAACCATCAGCCCAACCAGCGCAGAGTACAGTAGCCATCCCAGTAGCGAAATGTTGTAAACAACCACCAATGCACCAAAGCACACTACGGTTAAGGCTAATGGCCCGTACTTGCCATGTTTCCGAAATGACAGAAACGCGCCGAAAACTGCCAGCAGGCCGAATATTTGCACGATGTACGCAATGTGCTCGGAGTAAGGCAGTAAAGCAGATAAACCGACTGTGCTGGCAACGGAAGCAAGAAACGGAAGGCAGCAAGGAGCCGCAGCGGCTACCGCTGACACACTACTTCCGACACCACCAAAACTTAGAAGGGATTCTTTCATGGCATGAGACCTTGACTATTAAGACACGGTCAGTGTAAATCCCGTACCTAAGTACGGCGTCAATTCTTTTCTTCGATCAGGCTCTCTATGATGGGGCATCCCTCATAAGGCTTGCGATCTTTGCAACTGGCAACGGCTTGCTCCAAGACAGCTTCGATTTTGGCAAGATCATTCAATTTTTCACGCACCAGCAACAACTTCCGGTTAGCTACGCTCTCGACCTCCGCGCAATCGTATGCTGAAAGCTCAAGCAGGGAGGAAATTTCCGACAGCGTGAACCCAAGCGCTTGAGCGCGCTTGATGAAATACAGACGATCACGGTGAGACGTCGAGTAGTGCCGGTTCTCGCCGTATGGGCGCTCCGGAATATCCAGAAGCCCCCGCCGCTGATAGTAACGAACCGTCTCGACCGAAACTCCTGCACTTTTAGCAAGTTCACCTATTCTCATGATCATGGATGGCGTCTAACTATAATTGGACACATTATAAGGTGCATAACACCCTGTGAATGGTGTATAATTTGGGTGACTATTTAGTATCCTATTGATTTTCATGGATATATCTTCCTGGCGTTGGCGTTATGCAGGATAAAAAGCACCCCAAGCTTCTGGACCAGCTTCGTGACAAGATCCGGGTTCGGCATTACAGCATTCGCACTGAGAAGTCTTATGTCAGCTGGGTGCGGCGGTTTATTTTGTTTCATGGCAAGCGCCATCCGCGGGACATGGGCGCACCGGAAATTGAGACATTTCTTTCTCATCTGGCCGTGAATGGCCGGGTGGCGGCTTCGACTCAGAATCAGGCGTTGGCGGCGATTCTGTTTTTGTACAAGCAGGTGTTGGAAATCGACTTGCCCTGGATGAAGGATGTCGTTCGCGCCAAGCGGCCCGAACGGCAACCCGTTGTATTGAGCCGTGGCGAGGTGACGGCGGTGCTTGAGCGCATGTCGGGTGTTCCGGGCCTGGTCGCTCGTTTGCTTTACGGCACGGGGATGCGCTTGATGGAAGGGACGCGGTTGCGCGTTAAAGATGTGGATTTTGCACGCTCGGAAATCATCGTGCGCGATGGCAAGGGCATGAAAGACCGGGTAACGATGCTGCCGCAAAGTCTGATCCGACTGCTTGAGCTTCAACTGGAGTCCGCCAAAGTACGCCACGAGACCGATTTGGACGAGGGATACGGAGCAGTATACCTGCCTTTTGCGTTGGAAAGAAAGTACCCAAATGCCGGCAGGGAGTGGGGTTGGCAGTATGTGTTTCCGGCTGCGCGCCGGTCAGTTGATCCTCGTAGCGGAGCGGTTCGTCGACATCATGCCGACGAGAAGGCTGTGCAGCGGCAAATGCGTTCGGCGGTTCGACAGGCCGGACTGATAAAACCGGCGACACCCCATACGCTGCGCCACTCTTTCGCCACGCATCTATTGGAAAGTGGCTACGATATCCGCACGGTACAGGAGCTGCTGGGACACAAGGATGTCACGACCACGCAGATTTACGCGCATGTGCTCAACCGTGGTGGCCGGGGCGTGCTCAGCCCGCTGGATGCCTGAGCAGTGCCAGCGGGCTGGGCAATCGCATTTTATCTTGTGATTCAGCCGAGGTCGGCTGGGTAGGCGCCGTCTTCGCCGTGGACTTCGCGGCCGGAGACGGGGGGATTGAAGACGCAGACCATACGCATGTGGCTGCCTTTGTTGGCGCGCAGGATGTGCTTGTCGTTCTGGTCAAGGGCGTAGATGGTGAAGGCTTCCAGCGGGTAGACCTTGCCGTCTTCCACGGTTTCAATTTCGCCCTGGCCTTCGATCAGATATACGGCTTCCAGGTGGTTTAGATAGTGCATATGCAGCTCGGCACCTTCCTTGATGACGGTGTCGTGTACTGAATAGCCCATACCGGCATCCTTGAGCAGCAGCCGACGGCTGTTCCAGCCGTCGGTGTCTATATCGTCTTTGGTGCCGATGATGTCTGCGAGTCGTCTAACGATCAATTGATTCTCCTTTTATACTTTCTGTTCTATGCTTATTGTCTTTGGTTCGCGGTCAAGCGACTTTGCGTTTCTCCGCAGACTTGTTGGCTACCTTGCTGACGGCCTCTTCGAGGATGCTCAGACCCTTATCAAGGTCTTCATCAGAGATGGTCAGCGGCGGCAGCAGCTTGAGCACCTGGTCGTCAATACCGGCGGTCTCGATGATCAGACCGAGCTTGAAGCATTCGGCTGAGGCTTTGCTGGCCAGCTCGTTATCTTCAAAGGCAATGCCCTGGATGAAGCCGCGACCGCGCCGCGTGGCCGTTGCCGGAATGCGTTTGGCCAGGGCGTCAAGGCGCGTCTCAATCAGCTCGGTCTTGCGCTCGACCTCCTTGCTCAGTTTGTCATCGGCCCAGTAGTCCAGGGCGCGGGTAGCCGTCACCATGGCCAGATTGTGGCCGCGGAACGTGCCGTTGTGCTCACCGGGTGCCCACTGGTCATGTTCAGGCTTGAACAGTGTCAGTGCGAACGGCAGGCCCAGGCCACTCAAGGATTTGGACAGGCAGATGATGTCGGGTTGGATCCCGGCCGCCTCAAAGCTGAAGAACGGTCCGGTGCGGCCGCAGCCGACCTGGATGTCGTCGACAATCAGCAGTACGCCGTGGCGCTTGCAGATGCTGTCCAGTTCTTTAAGCCATTCGGTGCGTGCGACGTTGATGCCACCTTCGGCCTGAACGGTTTCGACAATGACGGCGGCCGGCTTGTCGATGCCGGAGCCTTCATCACCGAGCACCTGTTCGAGCAGCTCCAGGCTGCGATCACTGCCCTGCTCCAGATAGCCGTCGAAAGGCATCTGCGAAGTATACGAAAGCGGCACGCCGGCGCCAGCACGCTTCATGGCGTTGCCGGTTACGGCCAGCGAACCCAGCGTCATGCCGTGAAATCCGTTGGTGAAGGAAATCACGTTCTGACGGCCGGTGACCTTGCGCGCCAGCTTCAGCGCGGTCTCAACGGCGTTGGTGCCGGTTGGTCCCGGAAACTGAATTGTGTAGTTCATGTTGCGCGGCTTGAGGATGACTTCTTCAAAGCGCTCAAGGAAGCGCGCGCGCGCGGCGGTGGCCATGTCCAGGCTATGGACGATGTGGTCTTCGGCCAGGTAATCCATCAGCGCGGATTTGATGGCCGGGTTGTTGTGCCCGTAGTTGAGCACGCCGGCGCCGGCAAAGAAGTCAATGAACTCGCGTCCGTCCTCATTGATCAGACGGGCATCACGCGAATGGGTAAAGACGGTCGGGAAGTTGCGCACATAGCTGCGCACTTCCGACTCTAGACGGTTGATTGTTTCCAGATGATGACTCATTTCACTCTCACTTGCTTGAATTTGATTCGGGTTCAAACGGGCCGATACGAAACAGCTCTTCGGCTTCATGCCCGTCGGGAAAATGTTCGGCCAGCATGAACTCGCTGACCTGGCAGTCAACACCGCGATCACGCGCCACGGATCGAAACAGCTTGCGCGAGGCTGCATTGTCGGGCGTGACCGAGGCTTCAAGCCAGCGCGCGTCCGGGTTCTGATCGACGAAGGCATCAAGCAAACGCCGCGCCAGACCCTGCCGGCGCATGAATGGCGCCACGCCAACCTGCCAGACGAACAGCGCGTCCTGGCGCTTCGGTGGGCGGTGGCCGAGCACGAAACCGGCCAGCTTGCCGTCCACTTCGGCGACCACGCAGGTATCGGCATAGTCAATGCAGTACAGCACATAGAAGTAGGCGGTATTGAGTTCCAGGCCGCCCATTTCCTCAACGAGCTGATGCATCCGCGCGCCATCTTCAGGGCGCGGCTGGCGAAACCGCAGTTGCGCAGTATTGGCTGTGTCTTCAGGCAACATCGGCGACCTCGTCACCGGTGATCTCATAGCGATCATGAAGTTCGCGCATGGCCTGGTCGACATGCTGACTGTCGATCAGGCAGGTTACGGCATGTTCAAAACGCATCACCTTGTGGACCTTGATACCGGCCGATTTGAGTACCTTGCGGGCAACCTGCTCAGTCCAGGCGGCGCTACCGGCCCGGTAGCCGACGGCCGACACGCTGGCAATCGGACCGGAGACGGAAACGCCGCTGGCAAATTCTTCGCGGATCGAGCGGGCCAGGCCCTGATCATCGGCCAGTTGGCCGAGCGAAATCAGATAGCGCCCGGAACGTCCTTCGGCCAGCTCGGGCACGAAAACGTCCAGATCGTCGAGCCTTTCGGCCAGGTTGACGTGATCGGCTTCGGCATCAAAATCAACCTGAAGCAACTCGTCATGACAGGCCACACCGACAACGCGTGGCGCGCCCGCGGCCGGCTCGGCACAAACCACGGTTTTTCCGCCATCGCCGTGAGCCCGGCGACACACGATTGTTACCCCATGCTTGATGGCGTAATCAACGGCGCGTTCATTGAGCACGCCGGCGCCATGATGGGCCAGGGTTTTCATCTCGGCCAGGCTGATCTGGTCCATGCGCTGGGCATCGTCGACTTTGCGCGGGTCAGCGGTGTAGATACCGTCGACATCCGAATAGATCTCGCAGCGTTCAGCGCCGACGGCCGCGGCCAGGGCTACGGCCGTGGTGTCCGAGCCACCGCGCCCGAGCGTGGTGATATCGCCTTCCGGACTTTCGCCCTGAAAGCCGGCCACCACGGCAATTTTGTCATCGGCAAGCTTGCCCAGCATCCGCTCGGGATCAACGCATTTGATGCGCGCATTCATGTGCGCATCACAGGTTTTGAGTCCGGCCTGCGGACCGGTCATGGCCACTGCATCGTGACCCAGATCGTGCAGGGCCAAGCTCAGCATTGAGGCCGAGGCCTGTTCGCCGGCCGCGAGCAGCATATCGAGCTCGCGGTGCTCGGGGTTGGAATTGAGTTTGCCGGCGCGCGCCAAAAGCTGGCTGGTGGTCTTGCCGCGCGCCGAAACCACGACGACCACGGCATTGCCTTGCTCACGGCAGCGCGCTACCCGTTGGGCTACGTCACGAAGCTGGGCATCTTCCGCCAACGACGAGCCTCCGTATTTTTGGACGGTAATTTTCATGTTTCCAATGGTCATGGGTTTAAGTGTTCGAGGAATGTGTGGGGGATGGTTCAGCCCTGCCCGGGATGCATCGGCGACATGGCCGAGCCTTCGTCCTTGGTGTGCAGGATATCGACCAGGGCCGCCAGTCCGCCGCTGAGTGCGTCGAGCTCATCGACGCGCAGGCGCGAGAGCGCATCAAGCAGAGCGCCCTGGGCGGGCAGTGGGGCCGTGGCAAGCAGTTCGCGACCCGCCTCAGTCACGAATAGCTGGACGACGCGCTGATCGGGACCCTGACGCGAGCGGCGCAGCAGTTTCTTGACCTCGACCTTGTCGAGCAGATTGCTGGCCGTGGCCGGTTTGATGGACAGCCGCCGAGCGACTTCAGACACGCTGATGCCCGGCGCGCGGTCCACTTCCCACAGCGCCCAAAGCTGAGCCGCGCTCAGCCCGCATTGACGCTCCACCCAGGCTGAATGAGCCTGCACGGCGCGCACAGCCACGCGGAAGTTACGGACCACACCGATGACCCGCGGGTCATCGGGTTGAGTCACCACCGGCCCGCTGGGCACGGTTGACAGGCTCAGCGGAGCACCGTTGGCCACCTTTTTTTCAGTCTGATCTGATCTCATGGCGGCTAATTATAAGGGGTGAAAATACTTTGTGCCTAACTAATTGCTAAAACGGTTTGAAAATCGGCCTAAAACCATGTTATTGCCCGTATAATCAGGGTCTTGCAGAAGGCAAATAAAATCTGAAAATCGCGCAATGAGCGCCGTTTGGGGCGGGAAATCAGTTGGATGCGATGTTTTCAGCCTCGGCGTCGACCTCTGCCCCAGTAGAGAATCAGCAAAAAGCCGAACAGCATGCCGCCCAGGTGGGCGAAGTGGGCTACGCCGGCCATGGTGCCGGTCATGCCGAAGAACAGGGTCAGCAGCCCATAGCCGATCACGAAGTACTTGGCCTTCATCGGAATGGGCGGGATCAGCAGCATGATGGTGCTGTTGGGAAACATCAGCCCATAGGCCAGAAGCAGGCCGAAGACCGCGCCGGAGGCGCCGATGGTTGGATAAATATCACCGCTGAGCGCGGCAACGCCGAGCTGAATCAGGGCCGCGCCGATCAGGCAGACGAAATAGTAGATCAGAAAACGTTTTGCACCCCACAACCGCTCGATCGGCAGCCCGAACATATAGAGCGCGAACATATTGAAAAACAGGTGCATCAGATCGCCGTGCAAAAAGCCGTAGCTGATCAACTGCCAGGGCACAAACCCGGTTTCCATGACGCCGGTGTCGGCAAAGCGGATCAGTTCGGGGGTAGCCAGCGGCCACAGCGCAAACAGACGGATGGCCTCGCTCATCGTGCTGGATTGCAGAAAATAGGCGACGACGGTGATGCCGAGCAAAATCATCGACACCGGCGGCGAGCTCTGGCGCGGCGGCAGGCGGGCGGGGTTCACGGCAACTCTCCCATGATTTCGTCCAGTTCTCCACGACCGTCCGGCATGCGGTGGCCGTCGAGCGCGGGCCGCAGTGCGGCGACATCCTCAGCCGACCAGTCAATCTCCCCGCTACCCCAGCGTTCATGGGTATAGCGGATGATGGCGGCCAGATCACCGTCACTGAGGTGCCGAAGCGGCGGCATGAGACCGTGGTAGCGCTGCCCGGCCACTTCGATCTCCCCGCGCAGACCAAGCAGTGCAATCACGGACAGCGTTTCAGGCGGCAGCTCCATCCATTCCGAACGAGCCAACGGTGGGAACACCGGCGGCCTGCCCAGGCCATCTGTTCCGTGGCAAGTGGCGCAGTGACGCAGGTAAGCCGCCTCCCCCGGGTCATCGCTGGTCTGTGGTGACGGGGATTCGCTGCAGGCGGCCAGCAACAACAGCAGCAACGCGGCAGCAACGGTCTGTTTACAATGAGCGATTATCATGTCTCAGGTTTCAGTCCTGACCCAGTTTTCATGTCAATTCATTCTGTCACGATTTATGCCGCGTCCAGCCAGGCGCTCGATCCGTTGTATGTCGAACATGCCCGGCGGCTGGGCGAACATCTGGCCCGGGCCGGCCTGCGCATTGTCTACGGCGGCGGCGGTGCCGGCCTGATGGGCGCGATGGCCGACGGCGCGCTGGCCGGCGACGGCGAAGTCCACGGCATCATCCCCGAGTTTCTCACCGCTGTCGAGCGTGGCCATCAGGGCTTGCATACGCTTGAGGTGGTGTCGGACATGCGCGTGCGCAAGGCGCGCATGCTCGAGGAGGCTGATGCGGTCATCGCGCTGCCCGGCGGCTGCGGCACCTTTGAAGAGCTGTTCGAAGCCATTACGCTCAAGCGCCTCGGCCAGTTTCTCGGGCCGATCATTCTGGTCAATACGGCCGGCTACTACAACCGCCTGCTTGATTTTCTGCGCTACAGCGTCGAGCAGCATTTCATGAATCCGGCTCACCTCAAGCTGTGGCAGAGCGTGGATCGTCCCGAGCAGGTCCTGGCAGCGCTGGGCGAGAACGCTTCCTGGTCGGCCAAAGAAGCGCTGGCCAGCGCCGTGGCGAGGCGTGGAACGTGAGCGCGCCAAATTTTCGCAAGGTGCGCTTCCGCAGTGGGTTGGCCTGGCTGCCGGCAGCCGCCGAACTGCTGTTTTCAGCGCTGCGCCCGCTGTCAGGGCTGGCCGCCCTTTGGCTGCTGATCTCGATGCTCGTGCTGATACCGTTAATCGGCCAGGCTTTGGTCATATTGATCACACCGCTTTTGACCGCCGGGGCGATCCTGGCCTTTGCCGAGTTGGCCGGCGGCGGTCGTCCGACCCCGGCGACACTGCTGGCTGCCTGGCGGCGGCCTGAGCTGCGCAACCGCCTGTTGGGGCTTGGCGCTTTCGCCCTGTTCGGCTCGATTGCGGTGCTCGCCGTGCTCGCCGCCTGGCTCGGCACTCAGGCTTCGCCGGAGCAGATTCTGGCCGCCCAGCATTCGCCTGAGGCGATGGCCGAGCTGATGACCCAGCTCAGCGCCGGGCCGCTGCTGATCGTCGCCGCCGTCTTGATGACCGTCATTGTGGCGGCGATGTATTTTGCTGTGCCCTTGCTGGTGTTTGCCGGCGGCGGGCCGCTGGCGGCATTGGGCCTGAGCCTGCGTGCAGTGCTCAGCAACTGGGCGGCATTCATTGCCTTTGTCGCGACGCTGATTTTGACCGGCCTGGCCTTAGGCGTCGTTTTAGCCGTCCTCAGCCTGGCGCTTGGCCTGGCCCTGGGAGGGATCGGTCAGGGCATCGCCCAGGTGCTGTTTTTGCTGGTTGCCATGCTGTTCCAGGTGCTGATGGCCGGAACCCAGTGGGTCGCGATGGTTGACATATTCGGCAATCCGCGCGCGACCGATGACAGCGACCAGGATCGGGATCAGTTGCTGGCCTGATCGTCAGACCGATCGTCAGACCGATCGTCAGACCGATCGTGGGGACTTTCACCAGGCACGAGAATGCGCGAAGCGAGCAGGCCCAACTCGAACAGGGCCAGCATGGGCACGGCCAGCAGGGTCTGGGAAATCAGGTCCGGCGGGGTCAGGAACATCGCGACGACAAACGCGCCGACGATGATGTAGCCGCGCATTTTGGCCAGCGCATCCGGCGTGGTAATGCCCAAGGCGACCAGAATGATGGTCGCCACCGGCACCTGAAAGGCCAGGCCGAAGGCCAAAAACAGGGTCAGCACGAAGCTCAGATAGCTGTTGATGTCGGTCATCACCGCCACCTGGTCGGGCGCCATCGAGATGAAAAAGGCGAACACCACCGGAAACACGACAAAATAGGCAAACGCGCAGCCGGCGTAGAACAGGCCGACGGCCATGAGCAGCAGCGGACGGGCCAGGTGCCGCTCGTGGCGATACAGCCCGGGTGCGACAAAGGCCCATAGCTGATAGAGCACCCAGGGCATGGCCACCAGTACGGCCAGCACCAGCACCAGCTTGAACGGGGCCAGGAAAGGCGAGGCCACGTCGATCGCGACCATGCTTGAGCCTTCGGGGAGATGCCGAATCAGCGGCGCGGCCAGCACGCTGTAGAGCGGGCGGGCAAACGGAATCAGCACCAGCACGGCCAGAATCACCACGGCCACGGCGCGCAACAAACGGCTGCGCAGCTCCAGCAGATGATCCATCAGGCTGGTGCCGCTGTCGGAATCAGGCTCGGCGCTCATCCTGACTGCAGCTTGTCGGACTCGTCGGCCGCCTTTTGCTTGCGTTCGTCTTCGAGAATCTGGCGATTGTGGTCGCGATCCATTTCAACCTGGAGCTCGGCCTTCAGGCTGTCCCAGGCGTGGCGGGCCTGGGCCGACCAGCGGCCCGCAGTGCGGGCAATTTCAGGCAGGCGACGGGGTCCGATCACCAGCAACGCAACGACCGCGACCAGCAGCATTTCGCTGAAGCTGACGCCCGCGCCGCCCATCGTCTCAAGACTCCCGCGTGGAACCCGACCCGTTCTTGTCGGCGCTGTCGGTGGCCGACCCGGTCGAGGCCGTGTCATCGACCGCGTCATGATCTTCGCCCACGCCCTTGCGGAACTCGCGAATGGCACCGCCAAGATCGCTGCCGATGTTGCGTATCCGCTTGGTGCCGAAAATCAGCAAAACGATCAGAAGAATGACCAGGATCTGGGGCCAACTGATACCCGGAATACCCATGGTGCTCTACCCTTGCGCCGAAACGGCTGGCATGCGTGAAAGAAATTTCAGTCTATCAGCTTGCTGCAATACGGTGCAGGCGAAATCCTGCCAGCAGCAGTACACCCAACGTCATAATCAGCCAGCCACCCAGCCCCGCCACCGGCACCGGCTCGGCCTCAAGCGGCGGCGCGACCCCGCGGCTGCAGTCCAGCGGCGCGGTAATCGCCAGCGACTCAACGCCGACCAGCGCCTGGCCAAACTCCACCGCCTGCAGATCAGCCATGTGTTCGGCGCGCCCGCTGTGCGGATCAATGCGCAGGATCTGGCTGGCTACCGAACGCGAATGACCGGTTGACTGGCTGCGTTCAAGCACCGCCCACAGCGTTCCGTCGGCATCAGTGGCCAGCCCGGCCTTGTTGTACGGCCCGGCCTCAGCGCCCAGCGCCCCGATTAGTTCAGCCCGGCCGCTATCCACGTCGATGCGGTACAGATTGGGTGCGGCCGGGTGGCCATCGCTGGCCGCACCGCGCCCGATCCCGAATACGGTGTCACCAATCGTGGTCAGGTCGACTATCGGCGCGCCGGTCTCGCCGATCCGACGGGTATCGCCGGTTTCCGGGTCAACTTCATACAGCGCAGAACCCAGGGCGGCCGAATCAGTGGACATCAGCAGCCGATCATCGCAGGTGAAGCTGAGCCCGAAATCGTGATTGCCAAAGGGCAGTCCAAGGTTGTGCCGGCTCTGGTTGACGGGCACCGCGTTGCCGGTCGTCAAGCCGATGCGCAGCAGGGTGTTGGTGTCATCGTCCACGCCGTAGAGCCGGCCGTCGGCACGCATCGACAGGCCCTCGATGAAAATGTAGTTGCTGACCCGCGAGCGTCCTTCGAGACGGGCCTCGCCGCTGGCCAGATCAACCGCCCACAGGGCACCCACGCGCGAGCTGTCGGTAAAATCCCCGCGCGAATTGATGACCCAGGCCTGGGGCGCGGCCCACGCAACAGCGCTGGCCGCGAGAGTCACGGCCAGAAGCACACATCTCCAGCAAAGAGGCGTAAGCGGGCGCATTGGCGTGCAATCTTAGCAGAATTGGCCAAAATCCCCTACTGTCGGCGCCCGGGTCCGGTTTGTGCAGTCTGGCACAGGTACACTAGAAAGGGATCCCAAGCGCAATGAGCGCCACTCATGACAGATAAATCAAATCCGCTGGTCGACACCGTCGCGGCCGTACGCGCGGTCAAGGCCCATGCCGAGGCCGCCAGCACCGGCGTGCTGCTGGTCAACCTGGGCACGCCCGCGGCGCCGACTGCCCAGGCGGTCAGGCCCTATCTGAAACAGTTTTTGTCCGACCCACGGGTCATCGAGGCACCGCGGCTTTTGTGGTGGTTCATCTTGCGCGGCTATATCCTGCCGTTTCGCTCGCCGCGATCGGCCAAGGCCTATCAAAGCATCTGGACCGAGAACGGCTCGCCGCTGCTGGTTCACAATCGCGCACTAGCCGACCGCCTGGAAACTTCGCTACGCGCCGATCTGCCACGGGTGAAAGTGATGCTGGCGATGACATACGGCCAGCCGGATATCAACTCGGCCATCGAACGCATCCGTTCAGAAAATATCCAGCGCCTGCTGGTTCTGCCGCTGTATCCGCAGTATTCAGCAACCACCACCGCCGCGGTATTTGATCAGCTCACCCGCTCGATGCAGAACCTGCGCTGGCTGCCGGAGATGCGCTTCGTCAACAACTATCACCACGAAGATTCCTGGCAGGCGGCGATTGCCGAGTCGGTCAGGGATTTTCAACGTGAACGCGGCCCGGCCGACAAGCTGCTGTTTTCCTTTCACGGCATCCCGAAACGCAACCTGCTGGCCGGCGACCCCTACTACTGCCAGTGCCAGGCCAGCGCACGCGGCGTTGCCGAGCGCCTAGGCCTGAGCGAAAACGAGTGGATGGTCAGCTTCCAGTCGCGTCTGGGCCGCGCCGAATGGCTCAAGCCCTACACCGACGAAACGCTCGCCATGCTGGGCCGTTCGGGCATCAAGCGGCTTCAGGTGGTGTGCCCCGGATTCTCCATCGACTGTCTGGAAACGCTCGAAGAAATCGCCATCGAAGGCCGCGAGATTTTCCAGCAAGCCGGCGGCGAATCGCTGGACTACATCCCCTGCCTGAACGAATCAGACGCGCACGTTCAATTTCTTGATGAGTTGTGCCGCCAACACGGCCAGGGCTGGCCGGAGTTTGCCGGCGGTCGCGATGCCGGTCAATCGGCGCTCAGCGAGCGCGTCCAGCGCGCCAGCCGGGCCGCTGAACAGCTTGGTCTCGACTAGTCGAATCATTCCGACCGAGGGTGTAACCGATTCAATCCGTTTGCTGAGCAACCGATGTTGATGTGACGTCGATGCCAAGCAGTTCGAGCATGGTCTCCCTGCCGACGGGTTTGAGCAGCCACCGGTCTGCCGCACTGCTGGCCTGGTGTTCTTCGGCCGCGCGCCCCGTACCGCTGATGATGACGATCAGTCTGTGCCGGCCGCACGCTGCATCGTGCTGGCGGATACGTTTGGCGATACCGGTACCGGTCGTGTCGCCCAGTTGGTAGTCCACCAGCACGATATGGGGATCGAAACGCTGCAGGCACTGCTCCACTTCCCGGCCGGAATCAAGCTCTTCGACCTGGCCACCGATACTTTCCACCAAACTTTGAAGCCCCAATCGGGCAAACGGATCGTCGTCGATGATCAGCACGCGTCGCCGGCCGGATGAAACAGTGGTGCGGGCAGCGCTCGCCGGCGCCGGAAAAGCCTGCTGGCGGTCTGGCCTGACGGCAGCTTCCGAAACGGGCCGAAGGGGGAAGCTCAGCATGAGTTCGGCGCCACCGGAGCGTCGGTTTCGGGCGGTAATCGTGCCACCCATCGCATGGACAATACGCGCGCTGATCGCCAGACCCAGCCCGCTTCCACGCGGATTGGCGCTGTGGCGGCTGCCGCGTGCGTAGGGGTCGAAACTGGCCGCATCGCTGAGGTCGAAGCCGGGTCCGCGGTCAGCGACGCTGTATCGGAGAGTTTCAGCCTCGGGCTCGGCGGTGACCGTCAGCGTAATTTCGCCGTCACCGGCGTAGTGGGCGGCGTTGGAAATCAGGTTCAGGAGTACCTGGGCCAGGCGCTCGCCATCGGTGTGAATCCAGTCCGGAACCCGTTCATCGACGCGGGTAACGAGAAACTGTCCGGGTGCTCTTGTAAAAGCAGCGCTCAGGGTTTCCATCTGTTCCACCAGATCAGGAAGGTGACACAAGCCTTCGGCGTCGATGCGAAGCTTGCCCTGCTCCAGCAGCGCGAGGTCGAGGTACTCATTGGCCAGATGGCCAACCATTCTTGCCGCTAGAAGTACCGTATCCAGGCGCTGCCGCTCCAGTGGTGCGTCGCCATCCTGAACCCCTTCGAGGATGCCGATGATGCCTTGGGTCGGGTTGCGGATTTCGTGGCTGGTGCGAGCCAGCAGGTCGACGCGCGCTTGTTGCAACGCCTGCTCGGCATGGTGTTGTTCGCGCAGGTGGCGGTTTCTGGCCCAGACGCCGGCCAGTACCCCGGCCAACAGCAACGCACCGGCGGCCAGCCAGCCGGTCAGCGCGCGCTGGCGGGCGATTCGGGCCTGAAGCGATTGCTCGTCTGCTGTCAATCGCGCCAATTCGGACAGACGTTGTTCCGTCCGGAAGGCAATTTCATGGGCCTGGCGAATCTCGTCCTGACGCCGTTCATGGGCCTGTTCCAGCAACGCCCTGGCTTCGCGCTGGTGGGCCAGTGCCTCTTCGAACCGCCCGGCCTGTTGCAGGCACTCCGCCCAGACCTCGTAGGTCCGTTGCAGATCGGTAATCGCGTCGGCCTCGCGCAGCAATCTGTCGGCGGCCGTGAATGCGCTTGCAGCTTCTTCGAGGCGGCCATCGGTGCACAGAATATGCCCCAGTTGCGCGGTTGCAAATCCTTCGTGAAACGTATTGCCGGCATCACGGGCAGCCGCTATAGCCTCGCGGGCCCGGCTCTCGGCTTCGGCGGGTCCGGCCAGTGTGATCGAGGCGCTGGTCAGCGTCCGCTGTATGTCTGGCGGCAGATCCTCCAGGGCCAGCGCGTCCTGGACGAATGCGCTGGCTGCGACCAGGTCTCCCTGGGTGTAGGCCAGCAGGCCCAGGTTGCTGAGAAAGCTCGCCGTGTGGGTACGGTCCGCATCGGCTCGGGCCAGAACCAGGCCCTGGCGCGCATAATCGACTGCCGGATCGAGTTGTTTGGCGTGGAAGTATGCGGTGCTCAACGCCAGCAGCGCCCGCAGCTGCTGCTCGATGTTTTCCAGCGCGCGGGCCTGTTCGAGCGACGGAAGCAGTATTTCTATGGCCTCAGCCGTGCGGGCCAACTGCCCCAGCGAGGCACCATAGGCAATATCAGCTGCCAGAAGGGTGTTTTCGTCACCGACTCGCCGCGCGGCATCCTGTGCCAGCCGGGCATGTACGAGCGCCTGGGAATGCAGTCGCAGCGCTCTCATGTGCTGGGCCATCAGATACTGTGCTCTGGCCGTGCCCAACTCATCGCCAGTTTCGATCGCTACCGCCAGCAGCCGCTCGGCGCGTTCGGCGTAGGCGCTTTCACCGGGGGCCGGCTCCAGGCTTCCGGACGACTCGGCCGCGGCCGGCTGCGCGATCGCCGGCAGCAGAATGCCGGCCGTCAGCGCCGCCACCAGCAAGAGCTGCTGTTTCATGAAAACATTGGACCAGCCGGATCGGGGCCTACACTATAGCAGCAACCCGATTTCCAACAGCTCGGCGATCACCTCAAACGCTCGACTTTGTGGCAGTCTGTTCAGCATGATGCCAATTGCCAAAACAATTTCCGAACCACAGCTACGATGAGTCAATTGATCGGATCAACCGCCGATGCCAGTCCGGAGGCGCTGCTGAGTCGGGTCTTTGGTTACTCCGCCTTTCGCGGCCGCCAGCGCGAGATCATCGACCATGCCGCCGCCGGTGGCAACGCCCTGGTGCTGATGCCGACCGGCGGCGGCAAGTCTCTGTGCTATCAGATTCCGGCCCTGATGCGTGCCGGCACGGCGATTGTGGTCTCGCCGCTGATTGCGCTGATGCGCGATCAGGTCGAGGCGCTGACGCACAACGGTGTGGCCGCCGCGGTACTCAATTCCTCGCTCGATGCCAGCGCCCGCCAGAACGTCGAGCGCGATCTTGTCGCCGGCCGGCTGAAGCTGCTCTATCTCGCCCCCGAACGCCTGCTGGGCGAATCCACCCTGCGGCTGCTTGAGCGCTGCAATATCAGCCTGTTTGCTATCGACGAGGCGCACTGCGTTTCGCAGTGGGGCCACGATTTCCGCCCCGAGTATCTCCAGCTCGGCGTGCTGGCCCAGCGCTTTCCGCAGGTGCCGCGCCTGGCCCTGACCGCCACGGCCGATGAGCGCAGCCGCGCCGAAATCGTCGAGCGCCTGCTCGGCGCAGACGCGCGGGTTTTCGTCGCCAGTTTCGACCGTCCCAATATCTGCTACACGGTCGCCATCAAGCGCAACGCCCGCCAGCAGTTGCTCAATTTCATTCAGGACCGTCATCGGGATCAGTCAGGCATCGTTTACTGCTTTTCACGCCGCAAGACGGAAGAAACCGCCGCCTGGCTGGAGAGTCAGGGGTTCAAGGCGATTGCCTACCACGCTGGCCTGCCGACCGCTGAACGTCAGGCCGCTCAGGACCGCTTCATCAAGGAAGACGGGCTGATCATCTGTGCAACCATCGCTTTTGGCATGGGCATCGACAAACCCGACGTGCGCTTCGTCGCCCACCTGGATTTACCCAAAAGCATCGAGTCCTACTATCAGGAAACCGGGCGCGCCGGCCGTGACGGGCTGCCGGCTGACGCCTGGATGGTTTACAGCCTGGCCGACGTGGTGCGCATTCGCCAGCTCGTCGAGCAGTCCGGCGCCAGTGACGAACAAAAACGCCTTGAACGCAAGCGACTTGAATCCCTGCTGGCTTACTGTGAACACGCCGGCTGCCGACGCCCGGACCTGCTCGGCTATTTCGACGAGGCGCATCCCGGCCAGTGCGGCCAGTGCGACAACTGCCTGAACCCGCCCGAAACCTGGGATGCGACCGAGGCGGCGCGCATGGCGCTGAGCTGCGTTTACCGCACCGGCCAGCGCTTTGGTGCTGCGCATCTGGTCGATGTACTGACCGGAAAACAGAGCGAACGAGTCAAATCACTCGGCCACGACCGGCTGAGCACCTGGGCGATTGGTTCAGAAATTGACGCCCGGACCTGGCATTCCATTTACCGCCAGCTGCTGGCGGCCGGCCACCTGGTCCCGGACCCGGAAGGCCATGGCGGCTTTCGCCTGGGCCCGGACTGTCGGGCGCTGCTCAAGGGTGAGGTTTCGGTGCAGATGCGGCGCGATCCGGTGCCAAAGAAGAAGCATAGAACTCGCCCGGCTGACCGACCAAACGCGGCGATCCCGACGGATTCACCGGCCTGGACTGCGTTACGGGAGTGGCGCCTGCAAACGGCGCGCGAGGAAGGCGTGCCGCCGTATGTCATCTTCCACGACGCAACCTTGGCAGCGATTCTTGAGACCCGGCCGGGCTCGCCCGATGAACTGGCCGAAATCAACGGCATCGGCCAGCACAAGCTTGAACGTTACGGACCGGCCGTGCTTGAGCAACTGGCCAAGCTGGATCAGGTTTAGGGCGCGGCAGGGACGGGATGTCGGAGGTCGGAGGTCCGAGGTCGGAAAAAAATCCGGCCAAACCTGACCGACCTGACCTCCTCTCGCCGACAAAAACAACTGCTACCGAATGCGGGCGGCAAGGCGAAACCTATCAGGTCAAACAAGTCAAAGAAATCATCGCCAGATACAACCCTTCAGAATAGTACTTTGCCAAAGATCCGACTTCCGACTTCCGACTTCCGACCTCAGCCGCTGAGCCGAAACAGTACGACCAGTGGCGCAAACAGCACCATCAGCACGAACACGCTGCCAAAAACCACCGCGGCGAATTTCAGCGGATGCTGGCGCAGCGTGGTAACAACGGTTTCGGCCTCGCCGCGCTCGCGGGCTTCCTGCCAGGCGGCCCTGGCCTGCCTGGCTCGCTCGGCCTGATAGGCGTCCATCAGCTCGCGAGCGCGGGCATGATCGTCGCCGTCCTTGAGCCAGATCGCTCCGGCGGAAAGTCCGAACAGGCCTGGCGGCGTGGTGTAGCAGGCAATGCCGTTGGCCTTCATCAGGGCATGGATGTCCTCACGCTCGTCGTCGGGCACGTGGCGCAGGTTCATCAGTCGGCGAGCCATCTTTAAGTATTCTCAGTTCTGTTCCTGATCGAGTATCACCGCCCCCGATCCGAACGAGACCGGCGCCTGGGCGCCCAGCCAGGCGAGCACGGCATAGGCGGCGGCGTTTTGCCTGAGCGCGTCGGGGTTGACCTTGTCCAGGGTGTCGTTTTCAGTGTGGTGATAGTCGAAGTACTCGCTGCCGTCCTGGTGCAGATCAACGGCGGCCACACCCAGGGGACGCGCCGGGATGAAATCCGGTCCGCCGGATGCGCGCCGCTGGCCAAGTTCGATACCGAGCGGTTCAAGCTCGGTCTGAATCGCCTCGATCACCGGCCAGGCCGCGTCGGACACGCGTGCGCTGATGGCGTAGATTTCGCCGGCACCGAAGTCTGATTCAGCCACAAACTGATAGCTTTCGATCTGCTCAGCGCGCGCCTCGGCCCAGGCCCGGCCGCCCCACAGGCCTATTTCTTCGGCGGCAAACAGGACAACCTGGATGCTGCGCTCGGGCTGCTGGTCAAGTGCTTTGATCAGGCGCGCCGCTTCGGTGACGATGGCGATACCGGCACCATCATCCAGCGCGCCGGTGCCCACGTCCCAGGAATCCAGATGGGCGCCGATGGCGACGATTTCCTCGGGCTTGCCGACACCGCGGATTTCGGCAATTACGTTTTGCGAGGTATAGGCTTCGACCGTTTCGGCATCAACTTCAACGTTCATGCGCACGGTCTCGTCACCGGCCATCAGGCGTTCGAGCAGATCGGCGTCCGGGTTGGAGATGGCCACCGCCGGCAACAGACGCACATCCGAATCAAAACGCTGCATGCCAGTATGGGCAAAGCGGTTGTTCGAGGTTCCGATCGAACGGATCACCAGGGCCGCAGCTCCTTTGTCGGCCGCAACGCGGCTGCCAACCGAGCGTGCGCCGACGGCTTGCCCGTAGCCGGCGCCGGTGCGGGTTCGCTCCATGCGATTGCGGATGAACACGATGCGCCCCTCAACTTCCTCGGCATTGGCCGCTTCCAGCGCGGCCAGATCATCAAACATCACTACCTCGGCCTCGACTCCGCCGGCCGGCGTGGCCGGTGAAAAGCCCAGCGCCAGGGTGACCAGCTCATGCTCTGCCGGGGCGGTAACCGCAACGCGCTCGATGCCGCGATGCCAGGTCGGGAAGGTGGCCGGTTCCGTCCATACGCGATCAAAGCCGATGTTCTCGAACAGATCGACGGCCCACTCCACTGCCCGCGCATCGGCCGGACTGCCAGCCATGCGCGGACCGATACGGGTGGTCAGATCGGCCACAATTTCGTAGCCGCCATCGCCGGCCAGGGCGGCGGCGCGCAGCTCGCGGGCGGTGCTCAGGTCCTGTTCGGAAAATGGCTCGGCAGCCGCCAGCGGTGTGGCCAGCAGGCCCAGACTCAGGGTGAGACAGGCAGTCAACTTCATGTTTTCAAGTTCTCCTTGCTAAACAATTTCCGGCAGCAGCGGTTCCAGATGCCGGAGCGCGCGCAGGTAAACCCGCCGCTTGAACGGTACGACGTGACGTACGGGGTACCAGAAATCAACCCAGCGGTAGCAGTCAAACTCCGGTTTATCGGTCATCTCGAGATCGAAAGCCGTATCGTCGGCCAGAAAATGGAGCAGGAACCAGACCTGCTTCTGGCCGACGCAGACCGGCTGCTGATGGCGACGCCGGTAGCGGCGCGGCAGGCGGTATCGGAGCCAGCCCGGGGTCTGGCCGAGCACTTCGACCTGCTCAGGGTTGAGCCCGGTCTCCTCGGTCAGTTCCCGATACATGGCTTCAATGGGCGTTTCATCGGTGTTCATGCCGCCCTGCGGAAATTGCCAGCCATCCTTGCCGGCTCGGCGCGCCCAAAATACGCGCCCGTCCTCGCGGGCCAACACGATGCCGACGTTGGGTCTGAACCCGTCTGGATCAATCATGGTGGTGGTCTGCGCGGCCAGCTATCATGTCCAACCGCGAAATAGATTCAACTACCCTGCATGGTAATCAATTCATGGCCCCGCTACCAGCCAAACGCTCGACCAATCGGTCATCCAGACGCTCACTGATCATCTGGATCAGCCTGATCGTACTGCCGTTCGGCGCCCTGCTGCTGGCCACGAGCTGGGGTTCGGGCGGCTGGGTCTGGCCGTGGCGGGCC
>CALEIM010000165.1 GCA_937876395.1 uncultured Wenzhouxiangella sp.
GAGACCTACTCCAAGGCGCTCAACGCCGGCCAGTACCCGCTGTCGGTGCTGGCGATGAACGAGCGCGCCGCCGGCATCTACAAGCGCGGCACCTACGGCAACACCATGACCGCCAATCCGCGCGCGGCCGACGTGGGCACCGCGGTGCTGGGCATGGTGACGCCGGAAGTACGGGCCAACATCCGGCGGCGCGGCCGCCAGGCGATCGAGAAGCTGGAAGCGCTGAAGGCCGAGCTGGGCGGGCTGATCACCAGGGTCCAGGGCACCGGCCTGCTGTTCTCCTGCGAGCTGTCGCCCGACTTCAAGGGCTACGGCGCGGGCTCGAGCGAGGAGTGGCTGCGCGAGAACGGCCTGGGCGTGATCCACGGCGGCGAGAACTCGCTGCGCTTCACCCCGCGCTTCGAGATGGACGAGGACGAGCTCGACCTGCTGGTCGACATGGTCCGCCGGGTCATCAAGGAAGGCCCGCAGCGCGAGAAGGCCGAGGCAGCGTAACCGGAGGACGGGTCAAGACCCGCCCTGCGGGGATAGCGAACCGCGGATGAGGTCGCGGGCTTCGGCGGCGTTGCCGAAGCCTTGCAGCCGGACCGGGTTCGCGCCGGCGCCGTCCGGCAGGTCCTTGTAGACGCGGAAGAAGGCTTCAATCCGCTGCCGCTCCGCCCGTGGCAGGTCGGCGATGTCGCGCACGTCGGCGTAGTACGGGTCGACCTCGTCTGCGGGTACGCCGATGATCTTGGCGTCGTCCTCGCCGGCGTCCAGCATTCGCAGCACGCCGATGGGGCGGAACCGGACCAGCACGCCCGGGTGCAGCGGCGCGCGGGTCAGCACCAGGGCGTCGAGCGGATCGCCGTCGCCGGCGCGGGTGCCCGGCATTGAGCCGTAGTTCGCCGGATACACGACCGGCGTCGACAGGAACCGGTCCACGTATACGTGGCCGTCCTCGCCGATCTCGTACTTGGTGAAGCTGCCGGCAGGGATTTCCACCGCCAGCATGGCTTCGGCCCCGGCGGCCCCGGGCTGGTTTGAGCGCCGCGGTGAGAGCGGCTGGCCACAGGTGCAGGCTGCGCTGCAGCCGATCGAGCGCGGCTGGTTGATTGAGTTGATGCTGCTGGAGCCGATTCGGCCTGATGCGCTGGGTCTGGAGCTGATTTTGGCCGCAACCGATCATTCAATGGCGCCGCATCGGCTGCGTTTTGGCGCCGGGCTTGAGTCGCTGCGGCGTCCTTCACCCGCTTTGGCGCAACAGCTTGCCAGTCAGATACCGAGCGATGCTCGGGCCTGGATTGTCGATGCCCAAGGGTGGGTCCTGGCCCGCGCCGACCACATTGCGACCGGCTCCGACGAGGCCGCGGCTCCGATTTCGCTTTTGGCCTTGCTGGTCACCCGCCTGCTCGGCATGGATGGCCGTTCAGGTGAACCGTTTGCGGAAGTTGCCGGGCGCCTTGACGGCAGTCCCGCCGCGATTGCTGAAACGCGCTGGTATCTCGATCGTCAGACCGGGGGCCTGATGCTGCGCGCCGATGCTGCAATCGAGAGCGATGGGCAGACCGTTGCCCGCGTGGTGGTCGAGCAGCCCGTCGACCAATTCACCATCACCGCCTACGCAACGATGGCACAGCTTTTGGCGGTCAGCGTGATCGGTGCCCTGGTGATCGCCGCGCTCCTGATGCGTCTGGCCACCGGGCAGGCGCGGCGCATTGAGCGCCTGCGCGTGGCGGCTGAGCGCGCGGTTGGTCGCGACGGCAGGGTTCGCCGGGAACTGCCTGAGATGGACGGCAATGATGAGCTCGCCGCGCTGGGACGCAGCCTGGCAACCCGGATTGAGCGCCAGCGCAAGCATCAGGAGCATCTGCAGGCGATGGCGGCACGCCTGTCGCACGAGCTGCGCACGCCGTTGGCCATGATCCGCTCATCGCTGGACAATCTTGCCGAGGTTGATCAGCCGGCGCTGCAGGCGCGCTACCGCGAGCGTGCACAGGCCGGCTGCCAGCGTCTGCAGCACAGCTTCCAGGCCATGAGCCAGGCGGCCCGCATCGAAAGCAGCCTCGGCGATGAGCCTTTCGAGCGGCTTGATCTTGGCGCGCTGCTTGAGAGTTATGCCCAGAGTTGTCAGGAAACCTTTGTCGGGCACCGCTTCAGCGCGACGGTTCCGCAAGCGCGCAGTGCCTGGATCGACGGTGCAGGGGAGCTGATTATTCAGATGATGGACAAGCTGGTGGAAAATGCGGTCGATTTCAGCCCGCCAGGCAGTCGTATTTCGTTGCGTGCGGCGCCGCGCGGGAGCCGTATCGTGCTGCAGGTCGACAATTCAGGCCCACCCCTGCCGGAGGAACTGAGCGATCACCTGTTTGACTCACTGGTTTCAGCCCGCGATGGCGATGGCTCGGTGAGTCACCTTGGCCTTGGCTTGTACATCGTGCGGCTGATCGCCGAGCACCATGATGCCGGCTGCCGGGCCGTCAATCGTCCCGGCGGTGTGCGCTTCGAGATTGATTTTCCGCGCGTCGCTCAGGAGTTGCGGTAGCGGCGATAGAGGATATTGACCCGCCGAACGTATTCCCGGGTTTCAGGATAGGGCGGAACGCCGTCGTGGCGCCGGACCGCGTTTTCACCGGCGTTGTAGGCCGCCACGGCGCGCTCGATATCGCCGCTGAACTCTTCCAGCAGCCAGGCCAGGTAGGCGACCCCGGCGGTGATGTTGTCGAGCGGATCGTAGGGGTTGACCACGCCAAAGCGGGTCTGGGTGGCCGGCATGAGCTGCATCAGCCCCTGTGCTCCGGCGTGCGACAGGGCCTCGGGCTCAAACCAGGATTCGGCGTGTACGATGGCGCGGACCAGTGCTTCATCGACCGCGAACAGCTCGCTGGCAGCAAGAATTTCGTCATCATATACACCGAGCCTGAGCGGCGTTTGCTGCCAGTCGACGCCCGTTCGGCAGGTGCCATAGCAGCCGAGGTTGCGCACCTTGTAGCGCTCGCTGTCAGGTTTCTGATCGGTGTAGACGGTAATCCCGTTCTCGTCGGTATAGGTATAGATCTGAGCCAGCGCCGGCGCGGTCAGTCCGGCCACACTCAGGATCAGGCAAGTCAGCAGTCGGTTCACGTGATTCTCGAAAAATCCCTGAGCGATGGCGTTAGTAAAAATACTGTACTTGGCACTGGTTTTCCAGTTGGCCTTATCCGGTCAGCGAACAGCTTCCGCCGTTTTTCTCCAGGTAGCGCTGATGATAATCTTCGGCTGGCCAGAATTGAGCGGCCGATTCGATTGCCGTGGCGATCGGGGCGTTCAGCCGCCCGCTGGCATCTTCTTCGGCCAATACCCGCTCGGCAATGTCTTTCTGGGCCGCGTCGTGCACAAAGATGACCGAGCGGTATTGACTGCCGACGTCGGCGCCCTGGCGGTTGACCTGGGTCGGATCGTGGAGATGAAAGAAGGCGCGCAGCAGTTCGTCGTAGCTGATCTTTTCCGGATCAAACTCAAGCTGACAGACTTCGGCATGGCCGCTGCTGTCGCTGCAGACCTGTGCATAGCTGGGCTGCTCGACATGACCGCCCATGTAACCGACCTGGGCATCAATCACGCCGTCCATTTGGCGAAAGCGCAGCTCCACGCCCCAGAAACATCCGGCTCCAAAGGTCGCCTTTTCCATTTTCATCATCTCCTGCCCAATAAACTCGGGTATTACCACATGAAAGCATGATATCCGACCGCGGCTCGCGCGGAAAATTCTCGATCCGCACAATCGGTCTGGCATCCGGAGCTGATTATGTGAAATCATGCCGGCCCATGAGCAGTGAAACCTTTCTCTGGTACGATTTCGAAACCTACGGTACCGATCCACGTCGGGACCGACCGGCCCAATTTGCCGCCCTGCGAACCAACAGCGAGCTGGAGCCGGTCGCAGAGCCCATCATGAGCTACTGCTGTCCGGCCGATGATGTGCTGCCGCAGCCGATGGCCTGTCTGATCACCGGCATCACACCGCAGCTTGCGCGTGAACGCGGTGTGACTGAGCCGGAATTTGCCGAGCAGATTTTTCGCGCCATGGGCCAGCCGGGCACCTGTGGAGCCGGCTACAACAGCTTTCGTTTTGACGACGAGGTCAGCCGCTTTCTGTTCTGGCGCAATTTCTTTGACCCCTACCAGCGCGAGTGGGCCAACGGCAACAGTCGATTCGACCTGATTGACCTGCTGCGCCTGATGCGCGCCGTGCGCCCCGAAGGCATTCGCTGGCCCGATCATGACGACGGCCGACCGAGCTTTCGTCTGGAAGATCTGGCCCGCGCCAACGATCTCGACGCCGAACAGGCCCACGATGCCCTGGCCGATGTCGGCACGACCATCGCTATGGCGCGGCTGGTGCGCCGCCATCAGCCGCGGCTGTGGGATTGGGCGCTAGGTCTGCGCAGTCGCAGGCAGGTTCTTGAACTGCTGGGCCAGGGCCAGCCGCTGCTGCATGCCAGCTCGCGCTTTCCGGCCCTGCCGGGCTGCGGCGTCGCCCCGGTGCTGGCGCTGTGCGAGCATCCGGAATTTCGTGGTCAGTGGCTGGTCTGGAATCTGAATGTCGATCCACGTGCTTTTGTTGAACTGGACCTTGACGAACTACAGGATCGCCTGTGGACCCCACAGGTCGATCTGCCCGAGGGGCTGGAGCGCCTGCCAGTCAAGTTGGTGCGCAGCAATCGCTGCCCCATGCTGGCCCCCATGAATGTGCTCAGCGATGAACGCGCCGAGGTGCTGGGCATTGACCGCCGGCAGCTCGAACGCAACGCGGCCTGGCTGGCCGGCCAGACGGCACTGATCGAGCGACTGGCCCAGGTATTTGCCGGTCGCGGCCAGGCAGAGGTCGATCCCGAGCTTGATTTATACGGCGGTTTTACCGCGCGTGAGGATCGCCCGGTCATGGAGCGGCTGCGCACGCTTTCGCCTGAAGCTCTGGCCGGGCTGCAATCCCCGTTCAGGGATGAACGCCTCAATACCCTGCTGTTTCGCTACCGGGCACGCAACTGGCCGGAAACGCTGGATGCCGGCGAGCGGGCCGCCTGGCAGTACTTCCGCCGGCGCCGGCTGCTGGACGATCCTGATCTGGGCAGTATTTTGCTGGACGATTACCTGGATGAACTCAGTCGGCTGGTCGATAAACACCCTGAACGGGCAGCGGTGCTGGCCGATCTCCAGGCCTGGCCGGCCGAAATCGGGCTGAGCGGCGAGGGCCTGCAGAGGCTGCGCAGCGCGGAACGATGAATCAATCACTTGCGAGCGCTTTATCAAGCAGTCTCTTCAATTGTTATGCACAACTGATTGATTCACTCCTTGACCGAAATTTGACTTCTACATGAATCTTCAGTTTCGTATATCCCGCATCTAAGTTATTGGTTTTACAGTACTTGTCACAATTGGACATTTTTTGGCCAAAGTGCCTGACCGCCGATCAACAGCCCATCGGCCCGGAACTGCCCACAAACTTATCAACAGCTTTTGTGGATAAGACGGATTGGGCCGCAGAATGGCCGCTGGTCCAGCAATTTCAGGTGCTTATTCCGCTGAGTGAAAGCTGCTTCTGGTCCGAATGATCGGCTTTGCCCGCCAAGGCGCGGCGCAGCACGCGATCAGAGCGCGGTGACACAAACTCGACGGTGCTGCCGTCATCGAAGTACATCAACATCACCACCGGCGGGCCGCCGCGCCGGCCGGGGCGCGCAACCACGGCGCTGATCCGCTTGCCGACCACTTCGTTGCGCAGCTCGCGACTGCTCATGGCTTCATTCATGCTCGTTCTCCTGCTTTCTAGGGCTTGTTTCTGCCCGGACGATGACATTTCAGCACAGCGCTTTCTCAAAAGCTGAGAAAGAAGATTTCCGAAGCGCTCGCGCGCCGATTTTCTACCGCTCAGCGGGAGAAACTGCCGATGCGCCGCCAGCGCCTGCTGCAGACAATGGACTCAACGTCGGGCAAGCGTTCGACGGTTGAAGCCAACTCACACAGAAACTCGAAGGAGACCACCATGATCCGCAATACTTTGATCGCACTTTTCCTGTCCCTGGTACTGGCCCAAAGCGGTCTGGCCGAAGACATCAGCGTTGATCTCAACACCGCCACCGCCGAGCAGCTTGTTGAAGTGCTCAACGGTATCGGGCCGTCCAAGGCAGAAGCCATCATTGCCTATCGCGACGCCAACGGCGGTTTTCAGCACATTGACGAGCTGGTCAATGTCAAGGGAATCGGCCTGCGCACGGTCGATCGCAACCGCAGCCGGATGGAAGTGTCCGAGCCCCCGGCCGGAAACTGATCAGGCCCGCCGCGACCATGCTCCCCGCCCGGATTCGGGCGGGGAGCATTTTTTATGCAAATCCGGGGCGTGCTCAGCCAGTTGGCAAACGGGAGCTGAAGGCATGAGCCAGGGTGGAGCGGTCGGTGTGCTCCAGTTCGCCACCCAGCGGCACGCCCTGGGCCAGTCGTGAACTGCGGATGCCGCGGGCGCGGGCCATCTCCAGCAGGTAGTGCGCCGTAGCCTCACCTTCCACCGTCGTGTTGGTGGCAATCACGATTTCACTCACACCCTCTTCATCCAGCCGCCTGGCAAGCAAATCCAGGCCCAAGTCTTCCGGGCCGATCCCATCCAGCGGCGAGAGCCGTCCGAGCAGCACGAAGTAGCGACCGTCAAAGCCTGTGGCCGCTTCGATTGCAAGCACGTCAGCGGGACTTTCCACCACGCACAGCACAGCGCTGGAACGTCGTTCGCTGGCGCAAATCCGGCACTGGGGGCGGGCGGTGAAATTGCGGCACTGAGGGCAGTGGCGGATGGTCTGCATCGCCGTGCTCAGGGCCTCGGCCAGGCGTCGACCCCCCTCCCGGTCGCGTTCCAGCAGTTCCAGCGCCATGCGCTGAGCCGAACGGGCGCCAACGCCCGGCAGACAGCGCAGCGCTTCGAGCAGCTCGTCGAAGGGTTCGGCGCTCATCGATTTCAGAAGCTGAAGCCCGGTGGCATGGGCAAACCGCCGGTCAGGCTGGCCATGCGTTCGCGCATTGTCTCGGCGATGCGCTGTACTGCGTCATTGACGGCGGCGACCACCAGGTCCTCGACCATTTCGCGATCGTCGGCCACCTCCGGATCAATGCTGACCCGGCGCAGCTCATGGCGGCCGTTCATCCAGACCTTGACCAGTCCACCGCCGGCTTCGCCGGTCACTTCAAGCTCGGCCATTTCCTCCTGGGCTTTCTTTAGGTTTTCCTGCATTTTCTGGGCCTGTTGCATCAACTGCCCGATATTGCCTTTCATGTCAGTGACTCCGTGTGTCGATAGGGCGAATCGATTCGCGCACGATTTCTGCGTCGAAGTGATCCACCAGGCGGCGAACGAAGGGATCGGTTTCGATGGCCATTTCCGCATCGGCCTGGGTCTGGGCGACCTGCTGTTCATACAGCGCGGCCGGGGTGTTGAGATCAGCATCGTCCACCGCCCGGATAGTGATGGTCAGGGCTTCGCCGGCCCATTCACCAACGGCCTGTTCCAGCGCGGCGCGAAAACGAGCGCTGATCAGGATCATGTCATCGCGCGCGGCCGTGAACTGCACGTTGGGGTGCTCCCAGGCGCTCACAACCAGCAGGGCGGCAACGGTGCGGAAAGAATCGCTTAGCGGTAGCTGCTCAAGGATGCGCGGCCAGTTATCGGCGCTCAGCGACTCTGAGCGGCCTGCAGGCCGGGTCTGGCCGGCTGCAGCGGCCTGCCCGGGAACGGCGCCTTCGGTCGAGGTGTTTGCCGCACGCCGGCGGCCGGCGTCCGCAGCGGGAGGGGAGGTTTCGGGCTGAAAGGCAAACATGCGCAGCACGGCCATTTCACAGCCGCTGCGTTCGCTCGGCGCCAGCGGCAGATCGCGCTTGCCGGTGATCGCAATCTGGTACCAGAGCTGGAGATCCTCGGGGTCCAGGCGAGCGGCCAGGGCGACCAGCTCCTCCCAGTCTGCGCGGCTGTCATCGCGGTAGTCGGGTAGCTGCTGGACCAGGGCCATGCGGTGCAGGGCTTCGGCCAGGTCGGACAGGAGCTGACCCATGTCGCGAGCCTGGGCGAACACTTCGCCCAGCGCGGCGATGGCATCGGCCGGCGAATGGCTGGCCAGTGCTTCGAGGATGGCGTGCACGTGGCGCTGCTCGACCGAACCGAGCATGTCGCGCACATCCGCTTCTTCAAGCTGACTGTTCCCCGCCAGAGCCTGGTCGAGCAGGCTCAGGCTGTCGCGCATGCTGCCGTCGGCTGCGCGGGCAAGGAGCTCAATTGCCGCAGGTTCTGCCGCCAGGCCTTCGGCCTCAAGAATGCGCTGGAGCTGGCCGCCAATCTCGGCGGTGCCGAGGCGGCGCAGATTGAACTGCAGGCAGCGCGACAGGATGGTGACCGGAATTTTTTGCGGGTCGGTGGTGGCGAGCACGAACTTGACGTGATCGGGCGGCTCTTCCAGGGTTTTGAGCAGGGCGTTGAAGCTGTGCTTGGACAGCATGTGCACCTCATCAATAAGGTAGACCTTGTAGCGCCCCTGAGTTGGCGCGTATTGCACGTTGTCCAGGATTTCCCGAGTGTCGTCAACCTTGGTGCGCGAGGCCGCATCGATTTCGAGCAGATCAACAAAGCGTCCTTCGTCAATCGCCACGCAGTTCCTGCATTCGCCGCAGGGCGTACCGCTCACACCCTGTTCGCAGTTGAGTGCCTTGGCCAGAATGCGCGCGATGGTGGTTTTGCCCACTCCACGGGTGCCGGTAAACAGGAAAGCATGATGGATGCGGCCCTGGTCCAGCCCGTTGCTCAAGACTTTTATGACGTGCGACTGGCCGACCAGCTCGGAGAAGTCCCGGGGCCGCCATTTACGCGCAAGAACTTGATAGCTCACAGAAAATCAACCTTGGCCAGAGGCCGTTTGAATTGCAGGGGACGCGGTAAATTGGGTTCGGCAAGCGACTGCACGAACCGCATTTTCAGTTTACACGAACGCCGGCCCGCTGCGGTTTCCGTTGCCGTCCACCGGGCGGCGCGGGGGTCTGAAAAGTACGACCGGCTTGTCAAGCCGATGCGCCGGGTGAGATAATGGGGACTGGCCTCCATCGGTCTTCCCACACTGGACTTCCCGTGAACCCCGTCAGGCCCGGAAGGGAGCAGCGGCAGCGGGTCGAACAGGTGCTGGGGTCGGGCTGGTGGGGGCCTTCTATATGCTGCTGCGGGTGCGCATGAGGGCGTCCGCCGGCCACCATCAGCCACCCGCTCGCGACGTAAAACCGGAGTTTTCGTGGGCAGAAATAATAACGGTTGGAGGTCAGGAAGACCAAATGACAAAAACCCCGCACTTGGCGGGGTTTTTGCAATCTGGCGGAGAGAGAGGGATTCGAACCCTCGATGAGGCTATAAACCCCATACTCCCTTAGCAGGGGAGCGCCTTCAGCCGCTCGGCCACCTCTCCGTATACTGTAACCGGCTTGATTCCGGTATTTGTGTCAAAGCCGTTCGGGGCGCTGGCCGTTGCCGGTTCGGTTTTTGGCTGTGGCCCGAAGGGCGTGCATTGTAACGCAATGCCCGGTGATTGTGCGCCGTTGAACGAGCGCAAGGATAACGGCAATCGCGCGTCGGGTAAAGACGGCTGCTGGTAGAATTCCTCCAAACCGTCCAAACAACGCGAGGAGAATTCGTGGAAGGCAACAGCAAGGGCTCCGCCAGACGATCAACTCGAAGCATCGACTTTTTTCGCGGCTTTTTGCGCAGCCCCGAACAGGTGGGTTCGATCATCCCCAGTTCACGCTTTCTTGAGCGACGCATTATCAACGTGTCCGAAGTTGGCAAGGCGCGCCTGATCGTCGAGCTCGGCCCGGGCACCGGCGGCACGACGGCGGCGATTCTGCGTGCGATGTCTGCTGATGCGCGCCTGCTGGCCATTGAGCTTGATCCGGAGTTTTCCGCGCTGCTCGAACGCTTCGGGGACCCCAGGTTGATCGTTCATACCGGCAGCGCGGAAGATATTTCCGAGATTCTTGCCGAGCGCGGCCTGGCTGCGCCGGATCTGGTGATTTCGGGCATGCCTTTTTCAACGCTGCCGCGTGAGACCGGGCTGGCCATCATCCGCGCAATTCGCGACAGCCTGTCGCCTGGCGGGAGATTCGTCGCCTACCAGTTTCGCGGCGTCGTCGGTCGTCTGGGCGAGGAAGTGCTGGGTCGGCCCGAGGTTGAGCTGGAGGTGCTCAATATTCCGCCCATGCGCTTCTATCGCTGGCAAGTTGACGATCGATCAGGCACCACCGCCGGCCGGTAGACCAAAAATGAGACTGGCGATGGAAAAATAGATCAGGATGCCGCCGACGTCGGCAATTGAGGTGATCAGCGGTGTGCTGGCTGCGGCTGGATCCAGGTTGAAACGCTGCAGGATGAACGGCAACAGCATGCCGATCATCGCGCCCATGACCACGACCATCACCATCGACAGAGCCACAATTGTGGCGAGCTCTGTTCCGTACTCAGTTCCGCCTCGCCACAGGGCGATCAGAACCACGCCAGCGGCCATGGTGATGCCAAGCAACACGGCCACGGCCAGTTCCTTGCCCAGCAGACGCATCCAGTCGGTCACTTCGACATCGCCGGTGGCCAGGGCCCGGACCATCAGGGTTGCCGACTGACTGCCGGCGTTACCGCTGCTGGCGATGATCAGGGGCAGGAAAAACACCAGGCTGATATAGGTGGTGATGGCTTCTTCGTAATAAGCGATCGCCAGCCCTGACACCAGGTTGACTACCACCAGAATCAGCAGCCAGCCGATACGCTTGCGGTAAAGGAAGCCTGGCGAGGCTTCCCGCAGGGAAACGTTGAAGCTGCTGCTGCCGCCGAGTTTGTGAAAGTCTTCGGTGGACTCGGCCTGGGCCACGTCCATGATGTCGTCAACGGTGACGATGCCGAGCATCACGCCGCTGCGATCGGTAACCGGCAGGGTGCTGATGTCGTAGTGCTGGATGGTCTGGACCGCAGCCTCGCGGTCGGCATCAACCTGGATGCTGATCACTTCCTCATCCATGAGTCGCTCAACCCGGGCGTCCTGGCGGGCGAGGATGAAATCCTTGAGGCGGATAGCATCGAGGAGCTTGCCGCGCTCATCAAGCACGAACACAAAGTTGATGGTCTCGCCGCGGTGGGCCTCATGACGGATATGGTCGAGGGCGCGCGCCACGGTCCACTCGGGCAACACGGACACGTAGCGGGTGGTCATCAGGCGGCCAACCGACTCGTCCGGATAGCCGAGCAGCTTGAGTGACTGTTTGAGATCCTCCGGACCGAGCAGCTTCAAAAAGCCTTCCAGCTCTTCCGGGACCAAATCTTCGAGAAAGGCGGTGCGGTCGTCGGGAACCAGTTCGCGCAGAATTTGCCGCGCCTCGGCCGGGCGCAGTTCGGTAATCAGATCGCGCTGCAGGCCGTGGCTGAGGTAGGAAAACGTGTCCGTGCGTCGTTCGTCGGGCAGAATGCGCAGCACCCGCAGACGGTCTTCGGCCGCGATCTGGGACATGGCCTCGGCGATGTCCTGCACTGGCATCTCATCGAGCTTTTCACTCAAATCCTGATCGCGGCCGAGACTCAGCAGCGCGAGCAGTTCGATGATGGCTCCCTTTTCCGACATGACGACCGACTCCTCCAGACTGGTCTGATACGACCAAGGTGCGGCGGGTCAAAGTCGCGTCGTGCGCAAAGCAAGCGGCCCTGTGTGCAGATCTCGGGATGGGCTGGGCTTGTGTGTAGATGGCTGCAGTGCGCTCAAGGTCAGGCAGCCGAAGAGGGCAGGCTACCGGTGCGGCACGCTGACAGCGTCAAACGCTCGATGGCAACTCAAAACCAGCCTCTGTAGTTCAAATCATGCTGCAGTATAGTCGCGCGCTATTGGCTGTCAAGAATTCCGGCACTGAATTTCGGCACTGTAATCGCCGCTGTCGATGTTCCCACCCTTTGAATCGGCGCTCATCTGTGCAATCTGTGGTTTCAGTGGCTTGAAGCTGGGCATGGCTGCGATTCATGGCTAACCAGATAGTAATTTGCGCGCAGCTTTCGTTTCGCTCTATAATAGCCGGCTTGCCCGGATTCGGGTATTGAGTCTTGCTCCACGGCGGCCAATCAGGGCTGGTCCGGGGGCTTTGCAGGCTGGAGGATCAAGTCCTTCGGGTCTGGAAATTCGTGAGGAGTTGGAAAATGAGACATTACGAGATAGTTCTTCTGGTCCACCCGGATCAGAGTGAACAGGTGCCGGGTATGCTTGAACGCTACCGCGGCCTGGTCGAGGAAAGGGGCGGCAAGGTTCACCGCAGCGAGGATTGGGGCCGCCTGCAGTTGGCTTACACCATCGCCAAGCTGCACAAGGCGCATTACCTGATGCTCAATATCGAGTGTGACGCCGAAACCCTGGCCGAGCTTGAAGGGAACTTCAAGTTCAACGACGCCATCCTGCGGCGTCTGGTCGTTCGCAAGGACGAGGCTGAAACGGAGCCGTCCATCATGCTCAAGCGCAAGGAAAGCAAGGATGAGCGTGCCAGCGCCCGTCGCGAGCGCCTGGAAGAGGATGACGCCGATAGCTCCGATGAGAGCCACGACGGCAACGATGATGATTCGGATAGTGAAGATGAATCGGCCGATGATTTGAACGACGACTCAACTGACGATTCGACCGACGATTCGGATGAGTCCGACAGCGAAGCAGAACAGCACAAGGTGGAGGGCTAAAGCAATGGCAAGATTCATGAGACGACGGAAGTACTGCCGCTTCACGGCCGAAGGGATCGAGGAAGTCGATTACAAGGACGTGGATCTGCTCAAGGACTTTGTGGGCGAAACGGGCAAGATCGTGCCAAGCCGGATTACCGGCACCAAGGCCCGATTCCAGCGCCAGCTGAGCACCGCGATCAAGCGGGCCCGGTACCTGGCCCTGCTGCCGTATTCCGACAACCACTGATTGCTGGGGTAACGTCATGAAGCTGATTTTGCTTGAAAATATTTACAACCTCGGTGAGCTGGGCGATACGGTGACCGTCAAGGCCGGCTATGGGCGCAATTTCCTCCTGCCGCGCGGTCTGGCCGTGCCGGCAACCGCCGCGAACCTTGAGAAATTCGAGGCCCGCCGTGAGGAACTGGAGCGCCAGGCCAATGAGCGTCTGTCGGCCGCCGAAGCGCGCAAGGAGGCCATCGATGCGTTGGAGGGTCTGCGTTTCGAGGTGCCGGTCAGCCCGGAAGGGCGCCTGTACGGATCAATCAATCCGCACGAGATTGCCGCCCGACTGACCGAAATGGGCTACCCGGTGGAAAAAGCCGAGGTGGACATGCCTGAAGGTCCGATCCGCGAGCCCGGAGAGTACACGGTCGGCCTGATTCTGCATGCCGACGCGCTCACCGACATCGCCATTACGGTGGTTGCCGTCGATAGCTGATAAAAGCTGAGCGCTTTTCGTACCTTCAAGGCCACCGGGGGCAGAATGCCGCCCCCGGTGGCCTTTTTCGTGACGACAGCCTGAGCTGACCCGCGTATACTGAACCGTCCTGCGCGATTAGAACGCGCTGGCAAGCGAGCACTGTGGCCGAACCCAGAATTTCCACCCTTAGCAGCGTCCGGGCACCGCCCCATTCCAATGAGGCGGAGCAGTCGCTGCTGGGCGCTCTGATGCTCAGCCAGCAGGTCTGGGATGAGGTCTCCGATCAGGTTGACGAGACTGACTTCTATCGTCGCAATCACCGTTTGATCTACCGTGCGATCGCCGAGCTGGCGCAGGATAATCAGCCCTGCGATGCGGTGACGGTCAGCGACTGGTTTGCCCGCCACAATCAACTGGACCAGGTGGATTCCGGCGCGTATCTGACCATGCTGGCCAATGAAACGCCCGGCCCGGTCAATGCCCTGGGCTACGCCAAGATCGTGCGCGAGAAGTCGATTCTGCGCCAGCTCATCCAGATCGGCACCGAAATCGCCGACAGCGCGCTGCAAACGGCCGGACGCAGTTCCAAGGATTTGCTGGAAGACGCCGAGCAGCGTATCTATGCGATAGCCGATCAGGGTGCGCACCGGGCGTCCGGCTATGTCAGCGTACGCGATGTGATGGCCAACGCCATGGATTTGCTGCATGAGCTGCAGCAGCTTGAGGACGGACTGAGCGGGGTGCCGACCGGTTTTATCGAGCTGGACCAGAGAACCTCGGGGCTGCAAAAAACTGACTTGATCATCGTTGCCGGCCGTCCCTCGATGGGCAAAACCTCGCTGGCCATGAACATTGCCGAGCGCGCGGCCATTCGCCACAAGGTGCCGGTCGCGGTGTTTTCGATGGAAATGTCCGACACCCAGCTGGTCATGCGCCTGTTTTCCTCGCTCGGTCAGATCAATCAGAAGCGTCTGCTGTCCGGCCGCCTCGACGGTCAGGACTGGATCAAGCTGCGCTCGGCAATGACCCTGCTCAAAAGCGCCAATATCCTGATTGATCAGACGCCTTCGTTGACCCCCAGCGACCTGCGCGCGCGCGCGCGACGCATGAAGCGCGAGCATGATATCGGCCTGATCGTGGTCGACTACCTGCAGCTCATGCAGGTGCCGGGCAGCAGTGAGAACCGGACCAATGAAATCAGCGAAATTTCGCGCAGCCTCAAGGCCCTGGCCAAGGAACTTGATGTGCCGGTGATCGCTTTGTCACAGCTCAACCGCGCGCTTGAGCAGCGTCCCGACAAGCGACCGCGTATGGCGGATCTGCGTGAATCGGGCGCCATTGAGCAGGACGCCGACCTGATCCTGTTCATCTACCGCGACGAGGTCTACAACCCGGAATCGGCCGACAAGGGGATTGCCGAGATCATCATCGGCAAGCACCGTAATGGCGCAATCGGCAGCTTCAACCTGGCCTTCCAGGGTGAATTCGTGCGCTTTCGCGACTTCACTCCGGATCACTACAGCCAGGACGGCTGATCCGGGCAGCGCGTTTCGTGGCTCGCAACACCATCGCCCGCATCGATCCGGAAGCGATTGCGCACAATCTGCGCCGCGTCCGCGCGCTGGCCCCCGACAGTCGGGTGATGGCCGTGGTCAAAGCCGACGCTTACGGACACCGCATTGATCTGTGCCTGCCCGCGCTGGAGCAGGCCGATATGCTGGCCGTGGCCACCATCGAGGAGGCACGCGCAATCCGCCGGCTGGGCAGCGCACAACCGGTGCTGCTGCTCGAAGGCGTCAGTGAATTCGATGACCTGGCCGTCGCCGCCGAGCTGGGGCTGGAGCTGGTGGTTCATCAGCCGGAGCAGATCAATGCGCTGGAACGCTTTGGCCGTTCCCCCGTGTCGCGGCTATGGCTCAAAATCGACACCGGCATGCATCGGCTCGGGATACCGGACCGGGATGCCACAACAGCCCATGCACGGCTTTTGGCTCTGTCAGGCGTGGAGCAGGTCAACCTGATGAGTCATCTGGCCTGTGCCGAGCAGCCAGGTCACCCGCTCAACGCCCGTCAGATCAAGCGTTTTGTCGCGGCCGGCAAACAGCTCGAT
>CALEIM010000166.1 GCA_937876395.1 uncultured Wenzhouxiangella sp.
CGCGACGGTGTTGTGGCGGCCTTCGACGGCGTCGGCGTACCGCACGCCCAAGTCCTCGGCGACCCGCACGTCGATCGAGCCCGCCGCGGTGAAGGTGCAGGCATTGCGCACCAGTTGTTCGAGCTGCTTTGCGTCGCCGCGCACCATGAGGCTTTCCGCGATGCCGACCAGTTCCACTGCCGCCCCGGCCCGGGCGGCGGCCGGAACAACTCGGCACGAATACCGTTCGGCACGTAGACGGCGCCGAAGCGCAGCGTCGCTGCCGTATCGCCGGGCTGGGCGAGCGCCGGGACCATCGCATCCAGCAGCGGCAGCCCCAGAGCCGCGCCGCATGCCCCTCGCAGCACGGCGCGGCGCGACAGCCGCTTGCGCGACAACGGCACCGGATGCCCGGCTGAAGGCGTCGTCGGTCGAGTCATCGTGAGGCCACCTCCGTCGGGATGTTCTCCGCGCCGCGCTCACGCAGGCGGAACGGCACACTGTCGACGACCGCAAGTACGATCGTATGGAACCGGTAGTCGTCTTCCTCGGCACGCCGCAGCACTTCCCGCACCGCGGGCATGTCTTCCGGTTCGAGCCCGCGGCCGAGCGCGAGGTAGCCCTGCTCCGACGCCAGCGCACCGAACTCGATACGCAGCGGCTCGATCAGGTCGAGTTCGGAAAACGTTTGCATCCGCCATGATCGCAGGTGCGGCGCCCGCAGGCCAATTCGGGGCTGAACCGTCGGCCCTGTCGCCGTGAAGGACGGCGCAGGTCATCGCTCGTGATCGCAGGTCCGGCAGATCGACGGAAGGTGGCGCGCTTTGCCGGGCGCGACGCCGCGCAGGCGTCGCGCCGTCGGCGAAACGGAGAAGATCGATGAAGAGCGAAGCGACGATGACCGCGCGCAACGGCGGCTTCCGCGCTCCGCTGGAGACGTCGACCGGCCCCGACGCGACCGGCGGTGCGCGCAGCGCGCCGAGTGCGCGCGCAGACGACGCCCGGTCGCGCAGCGGATCGTCCGGCCCCGCGGCGCGGCCCTTCGAGGAATCGATGACGCAGGCGATGCGCCGGACGCAATCCAGACCGGCGAACGAAGCACGCGAGATCGAAGAAGTGCGCGCGCGCGACGACGAATCCGTCGCGACGAACGAGACGAAGGACGCCGGCAGCGAAGCGGCCGCCGGGCTGGCGCTGACGGTGACCGGACTCAGGGTGACTTCCTCGCGGGCCACGGCTCTGTCAGAAACTGCCGCAGCCAGCAATGCCGCCAGACAAAACGCTAGAACGGACCCTCTCACTTCCCCCCAACCTTCGATGTGCGATCGGAACGGGCGCAGTCTACTTTATTTTTTATAGGAAGTTTACAGGCTGGCCAACATGGTCCGTCGGCCACGTCGGGTCGACCTACCGTTCCGGTCGCTTTATACCGATAACTCAACGTTGGACTGGCAACGACCGGCAAGCTTCGGCCAAATTCGGGCTGCTGCGGACGGCGGGCTTGAATACTTCCGAAACTCGTAAAAAAGGGTGCTCTATACTTCGTATGTCTTGCCGGCTATCAACCCAAAAAGACCAGATCCCCCTATGCACTTCCAGATTTTGGCTTTCCTGTCCAAGCTTTTTCATCATCCGATTTTCTGGCTGATATTGCTTCAGGTTTTTCTTGCAGTGACTATCAGGCCCTTTGGTGCCTTCCCGATCAATGATGACTGGGCATACAGCCATAGTGTGCTGTGGCTGCTGGAAGAACACCGGATACGGCTGAGCGACTGGATTGCCATGAACCTGCTGCCGCAAACCTTGCTGGGCGGGGCTGCAAGCAGCATCTTTGGGTTTTCTCCTTCAATACTCCGAAGTGTGACGCAGCTTTTTGCCCTCGCCACCAGCATTGCCGTCTACCACTTTTTCGTGGTCTGCGGTATGAGGCGCTGGTATGCATTTGCTGCGGTGGGCCTGTTGGTGACCAACCCCTGGTGGCTGCATGTCGCCAATTCGTATATGAGCGACATCTACTCCATGCTGTTTAGCATACTTGCGGCAACGGCCTTTGTGCGTTACCTGCAAAATGGCGGAAAGGCCAGCCTGACGATCGCGATCGTGATGTGCATCCTGGCCATCCTGCAACGCCAGGTTGCCATGGTGCTGCCCCTTGCCTTTCTGCTGGCGGCGCTGTTCCAGGAGCGCTCCCTAACCATCAAAAACCTGCTACTGCTGTCGCTGCCGCTCGTACTGACGGCCCTGGCAGCCTGGCTATACGAGTACTATCTTCGCACGGGCCCGGGAGTTCCACCTGCACAACTCATGACCCATGAGCGGCTCCCTGACATGCTGTGGGCCATCGTACGGCTCGAACCACTGCAGTTGCTGTGGTCGTACCTGAATGTGAGAGATATTTCGGGCTTTGTGGGTCTGGCTGTAGCAGCCTGGGGACTTGCCATGCTGGCAGCCTGGCAAGGCTGGCGCAGATATTGGCCCGTTCTTGCGGCGCTGGTCCTGGCTATATTCATTTGGAGCATTCTCAGGGATTGGACCGTGCCCTACCGCTTGAACCATCTCATTGATGCAGCCGGCATGGGGCCGTTCACCCTGGAAGACGGCCTCGAACCACACACCGACGGAATTGATCGGGACCAGACACTTTTCTGGCGCTCCATGAGCCTGGTCGTTGCTGTCGGGTTGACTGCGTTGCTGGTATGCCTGATTAAATTTCTCGCTCAGATAAAAACCAACTTTCAGCAACGCGATGGTGTGGGCATTTTTCTGGCTCTGATCCTGGGCGGCTACTTCGTTCCTTTTGTTGGCTCTTCCCGGTTTTGTGTGGGCTCCGCGGTTCGGCTAGGCTAGCCGCTGGCCCCGATTCGAGTCCAGTTTTATGCACGACCGCGAGCTTTACCGCCAGATTCTTGGCATTCAGGCGCCCTGGGAGGTCTCTGAAGTGGAAGTCGACCTGCCTGGCACCGGCGTGACCGTCCACATTCATCATTCCGGAGCGGATCTTGCCTGCCCCCAGTGCGGCGGGAGTTGCTCCGGCTACGACACCCGCGAGCGCAAGTGGCGGCATCTCGACACCTGCCAGTACAAGACCTGGCTGATCGCGCAGGTTCCTCGGGTGCGCTGTCTGGAGCACGGCGTCCATCAACTGCCGGTGCCCTGGGCGGAGAACAACAGCCGATTGACGGCGCTGTTCGAGGCGCTGGTGATCGACTGGCTCAAGATCGGCACGATTTCGGAGGTCGCCGAGCGGCTGGGTCTGAGCTGGTCTGCAGTCAGCGGCGTTCAGCAGCGCGCGGTGGCGCGCGGCCTGGCGCGCCGGCAGCAGAATTTCCCGGACGCTATCGGCATCGACGAGACGGCGTTTCAGCGCCGGCACCAGTATGTGACGGTGATCAGCAGTGGCGATCGGGTGCTGCACGTTGCCGACGACCGCAAGCGCTCGACCCTGGATGCCTGGTATGCCGCGCAGCCGCCCGGGGCGCTGGCAGGGTTGCGTACGGTGGCCATGGATATGTGGGGTCCGTTCATCGACTCGACGCTGGCCCACGTTCCGGGTGCAGAACACAAGATCGCTTTCGACAAGTTCCACGTCGCCAAGCACCTCGGCGATGCCGTCGACAAGGTCCGCCGGGCCGAGCACAAGGCCCTGCTGGCGGGCGACGGCGCGTCGGTTCTGACCAAGAGCCGATACCTGTGGCTGCAGCATCCTGACAACATGACCGACAAGAGCTGGGGCCGCCTCAAGGCGCTTAAATCCGCCAACCTCAAGACCGCCCGGGCCTGGGCGATCAAGACCCACGCCATGTGCCTGTGGGACTACCAGGTCAGAGGCTGGGCGCGCCGGGCCTGGATGAGCTGGTATGGCTGGGCCATCCGCTCCCGGCTCGATCCGGTCAAGAAGGTGGCACGAACGATCAAGCGGCATCTCGAAGGCATCCTGACTGCCGTTGTTACCGGCGCAACCAACGCTCGCGCCGAGGGCTTCAACACAATGATCCAGAAGATCAAGCGCGACGCCCGAGGATTTCGGAACAAGGAGCGCTTCAAGGCTGCGATCTACTTCCACCTGGGTGGGCTCGATCTCTACCCGGAGGCCGTCCGGAAGTGACCGCTACCCACACGATTCAGTGAAGAGCCCTTTTGTTATCACCGACTTTTTTGATCGGTATATTCTTTACGCGCTGCCGTTCCTGTTCATGTGGATGTACCTCACACTCTACGATGGCGCAAGAAACCCCGTCACCGAGCGTATAGCTGTGACACTGTCAGCATTCTGTATCGTTCTCGGCGTGTGCGCAGCCCATGATTATTTTGCCTGGAACAAGACACGCTGGGCTGTCATTGAACTGGCTGAAAATCACCACGGCGCCAACCCGGGCAACATGGACGCCGGCTTTGAATACAACGGTTTCTATAACCACCCGACGCGCGGTGGCCAGCCACCCGGAAAGCGCTGGTGGTGGGTAATCGATGACGAGTTTCTGGTGAGCTTTTCCATCAAGGACGGCTATCACTCGCTTGAGTCCTTGCCTACGGGTGTCTGGCTGCCATCAAACCCTCAATCCATTTACCTGCTGCGAAAAAACAGCGATGAGGATTAAAACCGGCCACGCAGGCCAAAAGTCAGGTTGCGGCCGGGAAGCGGAGCGAAGTTTTTCAGATACGAGGTGTGTGGGCGCGCTTCTTCATCGAGCAGGTTGGATAGTTTGGCGAACACTTCCAGCTCGGTGTTGGCGGGTCGAAAGTGGTAACCCAGATGAAGATCGAGCATGTCATAGCCCGGAACGGCTGACTCCTCGGGCGCCAGATGGCGAGCTTTGGAAACGCGCTGATATTCGACGCTGGCGCGGGCCGGACCGCGATGCCAGTCGATGGCTGCGGTGTAACGCCTGGGTGCGATGCGTGGCAGGTTTTGGCCGCCGCGAAGCTGGCCGCGGACGCGATCGTGGCCGGCGCGCAGATCAAAATGCCCCAGCTCTGACGGTGGCAGATGCCAGATGGCGGTGATTTCGCCGCCGTGAAAACGCGCATCCTGCTGCCGGGTTTGCCTGAACGGCAGACCGGCATACAGTGTTCCGGTGTCGTAAAGATGGATGAAGTCTTCAATGTCGTTGTAGAAAAGGCTCAGTTCGATATCGAAGGCTTCGCTGTGGCGATGCACGATAAAGTCCAGGCCTTGAGTGGTTTCGTGGCGCAGATCAGGATCACCGCGTTCGTAACCGAAGGTGGCCAGATGGGCGCCGTCGGCAAACAGATCGCCCTGCGAGGGGGCGCGCTCGGCGAACGAATAGTTGAGCGAACTTTGCCAATAATCATTGATCTGCCAAAGGGCACCGGCGCTGGCCGACCAGGTGGTGAAGCTGCGCTGATGGATGGCGTGGTCGTGGTCGCCATCGTGGTCATGGTCGTGACCTGCGCCCTGGTCGAGGCGAATCCGGTTGCGCTCCATGCGCCCGCCCAACGTCCAGGTGACCTCGCCGCTGCGTTTTTCTTCGAGCACAAACACCGCCCAGCTCTGCGTATCACCGTCCGGCACCAAGGCTTCTTCGCCGGTTGAGCTCAGGGATTCATCTTCAAACTGGAAGCCGACCGCACCGCGCCAGCCAGCCAGGGGCACATGCTCCAGCTCCAGGCGGCTGTGGAATGCGTCAAGATCAAACACCGTATGATCATGCCCGTGACCATGCTCGCCTGTTTCAATGGCCCGCTCGGCATGACGATAATCGCTGTAGCTCATGCGCAGGCTGGCACGCTCAAAACCCGGCAGCGGGCGGTCAAGCCCACCCTTGAGATCCCATCGGGTTTGTTCAAGGTCGATGTATACCCGCTCGTCGTCTTGATGATGCCCGTGGTCGTGGTCATCTTCATGACCGTGACCATGCGGTGCCGGGATGCCGTACTCGCTTTCAAACCGCTTGATCGAGGCACCCAGGAAACCGCGCGCGCCAATCCAGCTCAGCCCGGCTGAGCCTGATTGTGATTCAACGAAACTGTTGGGCAAACGCCCCGATTCGTCTTCCAAATGATCATGTCCGTCGTCTTCATGATGACCCGCTTCGGCCATTGCGGGAATGCGGTAGTCGTCGGAATCGCGCCAGACGGCCGAGACGTTCCACGCCCACTGACCGCCGCCGCCGTCCAGACGCAGCACGCCGGTGCGCTCATCGGCGACCGTATTGCCGCGCAGCTCGTAGCGGCCGCTCAGTGATTCGCCGGGCAGCGAATCAGGGATTCGCCCGTCTACAACGTTGACTACGCCACCGACAGCGCCCGAACCGAACAGCAGGGTGGCCGGGCCGCGCATGATCTCGATTCGATCGACCAGCATCGGCTCCACGCCAACCGCGTGATCATCCGACTGGGCCGAGACATCCACCGCCGGCAGACTGTCTTCCAGCACCCGCACCCGCGCGCCGCCGAGACCACGAATAATCGGTCGCCCGGCACCGGCGCCATAGGCAGTGGAATGCACGCCGGGCTGACGCATCAGGGTTTCACCCAGACTCAGACCGCGTCGATCATCCAGGTCTTCGCCAAACAGCAGATCGACCGGTTGGGCTGATTCCAGCTTGCTGCGCGCCATCGGCAGGGCGCTGACCGTCACGGTATCGAGCTCGGCGTGTTCGACGTGGGTATCCTCCAGCTCACTGTCAGCCTGCGTGGGCAGCGCGATCGACAGCAGGATTGCGCTCAAAAGCGCCGCACTGTGTTTGAAACCGGGCATTGGGACCGCTCCAGAATGCAATGTTATAACTTTACATTTTCCGCGCAAAACGGCGCTTCGTCAAGGGGAAAAGACAGGCACAAGGCGCAAGGCAAGAACAAAGCCAAAGCACGACATTTCGCCTCCTTGCGCCTTGAGCCCTCCTGCCTTTGAGCTGGATTAGAATGGGCGACACAGCCGCCACACCGACCCTGCCGTGAACAGCATCAAGATCATTCGTCCCGACGACTGGCATCTGCATCTGCGCGATGGCGCGCTGCTGGACGCGGTCGTACCCGCCAGCGCACGCTGCTTTGGCCGCGCCATCGTGATGCCTAATCTCAATCCGCCGGTGCGCACGCTTGATGAAGCAATGGCCTACCGCGAGCGTATTCTGGCCGCCCGTTCACCCGGCAGCGGCTTTGAGCCGCTGATGACGCTCTACCTGACCGAAACGACGACCGTGGAAGACGTGCGCCAGGCCGCCGCCAGCGAGTTCATTCACGCCATCAAATACTACCCGGCCGGGGCCACCACCAATTCAGATTCGGGGGTGCGCGATCTTGAACGGGTCTATCCGCTATTCGAGGCGATGGAAAAATACGGTCTGCCGCTGCTCATGCACGGTGAGGTCACCGACCCGGCCGTTGATGTTTTCGATCGTGAAGCGGCATTTATTGAACGCCATCTTGAACCGCTGCGGGCGCGTTTTGCCGGGCTCAAGCTGGTGCTTGAACACGCCACCACGGCCGATGCCGTGGACTATGTGCGCCGCGCTCGCGGCCCAATTGCGGCGAGCATTACCGTTCACCACCTGCTGTACAACCGCAACGCTTTGTTTGACGGCGGTCTGCGCCCGCACCATTACTGTTTGCCGCTGATCAAGCGCGAGCGCCATCGCCAGGCGCTGGTCGAGGCGGCCACCAGCGGTCATCCGCGCTTCTTTTTTGGCAGCGACAGCGCACCGCATCCCAAACACGCCAAGGAATCGGACTGCGGCTGCGCCGGCATTTTTTCTGCCCCGGTGGCCATTGAACTGCTCGCTGAAGTCTTTGAGTCCGCCGACGCGCTGGATCAGCTTGAGTCCTTTGCCAGCCGCAACGGCCCGGCCTTCTACGAACTGCCGGTCAACCGCGGGCACATCGTGCTCGACAAACGCGACTGGTCGCCAGACGCCGAAATCCCAGCCGGCGAAGAACGCATCGTCACTCTGCGCGGCGGCAGCCGGATCGCCTGGCAGCTGCGTGGTACAGAGAGCTGATCCGTGAGTCAGGCGGCAACACAGCGTCGCGATATTTATCCGGACGCGCTGCGTGCCCTGGCCTTGATTGTGGTGGTGTTCGGCCATTGGCTGGCCACCCTGCCCCGCTTGGAGGACGGTCGGCTGGTCGCCACCGACCATTTGCTCAACGTCTGGCCCACGGCCGCCTATCTGACCTGGCTGGTTCAGGTCGTTCCGCTGTTTGTTTTTGTTTCTGCCGCAGTCAGCGCCGACGGGGTAGCACGACGCCTGAATCAGGGCGATTCCCAGCTCCAGTGGTGGGGCGCGCGCGCCCTGCGCCTGGCCCGGCCGACGGTCACCTACATGGCCGCCCTGAGCCTGCTGGTCGTGCTTGCCTGGTTTACCGGCGGGCGTTTTCTCGGCACCTTTGACGGCTCGCTGACCATTCACCTGTGGTTTCTGGTCATGCTGCTGACTGTGCAGGCTTTTCTGCCGTTGAGCGTGGCCGTTGATCGTCGCTTTGGCCTATGGGCGGTGATCGCCCTGGTGCTGATGGCCGGGCTGATTGACGTGTTGCGGGCCGGCGCTTTCTGGCCGTGGCAGTGGCTGACACTCGGCGCACGGGTGACTGGCAGCGACGGCGGCATCGGCTGGCTCAACGCTCTGGTCGTCTGGCTTTTGCCGCAACAGCTCGGCATCGCCTGGCGCCGCGGCCGTTTTCGCGGCACCTGGACAGGCTTCGCTCTGGCCGTTCTGGGTCTTGCCTGGCTGGCCGGAGCGATTGTCAGCGGCTACCCGGTGGGCATGATCGGCCAGGATCTGGAAGGCAACAGCAATCTGCTGCCGCCGACGCTTGCGCTGATCGGCGTGATGTCGCTCCAGGTTGGTCTGGTGCTGAGTCTGGAGCGCCCGGCCCGCTGGCTGCTTGATCGCGAACGCCTGGCCGGCATCGTCGCCTTTCTCGGCGCCTTCGGTATGCCGCTGTACCTGTGGCACAAGCTGGCTGAACTGCCGGCCGCCTGGCTGGGTGAAAAGCTCGGTCTGCCGATTGATTCGGGCATACCCGGCGTGTCAGGTTTCTGGGCGGGACGGCTGTGGTGGATTGGCCTGTGTGTACTCATGGTGATCCCGGTACTGGCTATCGTGGCCGCCATCGAAACCCGCCGCAAATCCACCATTCCCGGCAGCCAGTCCACCCCGGCCATCCTGATTGGTGGGCTGGCGCTGTTCGCCGGCCTGGGTATGGCGCTGTTATTCGGCGCCGTTCCCGGCGCCATTTTCGCTCTGTTCGGCGTGTTGGCTGCCTCGCAGCTACTGCGCCGGCGCCGCGCTGATCAACCTGTGCCGGAACGGCCCCGTTCGTGATCCGTCTCGGCACCGACCGCGCCGAACTTGAGCGTGCCGCCGCCATGCTCGCAGACGGCGAGCTGGTGGCCATCCCCACCGAAACCGTTTATGGCCTGGCCGCAGATGCCAGCAATCGCGCCGCACTTGGCCGGATTTTCACCGCCAAGGGCCGACCCGCCGACCATCCGCTGATCGTGCATCTACCCGGGATCGATGCGCTGAAAGATTGGGCCAAGACCGTTCCGGACAGCGCGCGAAAACTTGCCAAAGCCTTCTGGCCCGGGCCGCTGACCCTGATTATTGAGCGCAGCGAACAGGTGCTGCCTGAAATCACCGGCGGCCAGAACACAGTGGCCGTGCGTGTGCCCGGCCATCCGGTAGCACTTGAACTGCTGAGCATTTTTGGCGGCGCGCTGGCCGCGCCTTCGGCCAATCGTTTCGGCCGCATCAGCCCGACCCGGGCCGAGCACGTCATGGCCGAATTTGCCGACAGTCCGCTGGTGGCCGCCGTGATCGATGGCGGAGCCTGTCAGGTCGGTGTGGAATCGACCATTGTCAACTGCAGCCAGCATCCGCCGCGCATCCTGCGCCCGGGCATGATCAGCGCCGAGGCGCTTGGTCGCGTACTTGGCAGCGCGCCAGAACATTCCACCGGCCCGCATCGACCGCGCAGCCCCGGAGACCTGGCCTCGCACTATGCGCCGCTTACGCCGACCGGCCTGGTCAAAGCCGAAGACCTGGTCCGGGGTGAGCCCGAAACGGCCGTACTGGCTCTGGACACCTGCGCAGACCCGGGAGGCTTCGCCGCCTGGATTACCTTGCCGACCAGACCGGATGCCTATGCCCACGGCCTGTATGCCGCGCTGCGCGAACTCGACCGGCTGCAAGCGAAACGTATTCTCATCCAGCGCCCGCCGAACGAACCAGCCTGGAGAGCAATCCACGACCGCCTGAAACGCGCCAGCCAAGGCTAAAAGAACGGAGATCGAAAATTTCTCGATGTCACCCCCCAGTCTCAATACGTCGCCGCCGCGGCGCGGGGTACACTTGGGACTGGCCACTTGACCAGTTGAGTGATCGACCAGGGTGAACCAGGCCACCAGACCCGACACCGCGCCAAGCGATATACGGCGAACCGCTCGCCGCTGGCAACGGCTTGGCCGCCGCTTCATGAACCAGTCGTTGCTGAGCCTGCAACTGGCCAGCTTCGCGCTGGTTGCCCTGCCGCTGCTGCTGGGCCTGATTGTAGCCAGCGTGCAGATTGAACGGGTCACCCGCCACAGCGAACAACTGCTTGAAAGTGCCATACTCGCCAACCAGTCGGCCCGCCTGGTCAGTGGTCGGATCACCAGTTTTGAACGCGCTGCCCGCCAGCTTCACGTGCTTCAGGATCAGGATGCCCGCGACGAACTGCATGAGCGCGAGCGCGCTTTCGAGGTGGCGCTTGACGGTGTCGAGCAATCTGCCGCCAGCGACTCGGCGTTGAAAGAACTGATCGGCGAGATACGCACCATCGGCCAGGAACTGCTGGGGCAAGTCGAGCTGACTGACCCGAACGATGAGTGGCCGGCGCGGCTTGCGCGGCGCTTCGAGACGCTCAATCACCAGTCCAGCCTCCTGATCAGCGCCACTGAAGCGGCCTCTGAACGCGAGCTGCGCAGATTAAAGGAGATGGGTGAGGCCGCGCGCCGGGTTTCCATGTTCAGCCTGGCCGCGGCCGTTCCTATCGCCCTGATGCTGGCGCTGCTGACGGCCAGCTTTCTCAACCGCCAGATTCGCCGCCTGGATCGCAGCATGCGCGCCATTGCCAGGCCTGCCGAGGCCCGCATTGAGCGCATTCGAACCCCGCGTGATCTGCGTGCCCTGTCAAGTCGCCTGGAGTGGCTCAGGCGTCGACTGATGCGCACCGATCGCGATCGACAGGAGCTGGTTGGCCAGGTGTCGCATGAGCTCAAGACACCGCTCAGCGCCATCCGCGAGGGCACCAGTCTGCTTTCTGATCAGAGCCTGGGTCCACTCGGTGCCCGCCAGCGCGAAGTCATTGGCATCATCGAGATCAATATTGACCGTCTTCAGGGACAGGTCGAAAACCTGCTGCGCTTCAATCGTCTGCAAAGCCGGCCCAAGCCGTCCATTCACCGCTCGGTGAGCTTGAACGCCGTGATCAAAGAGGTGCTGGCCGCGCATCATCTGACGATCGAAGCGCGCGACATTCGCATCGCGGGTGCTCCACGAAAAAATATCCGCCTTGCCGCTGACCCCGACATGCTCAGCATAGCGATCGACAACCTGCTTTCCAATGCCCTGAAGTTTTCGCCGACTGGCGGTCGGATTGGAATTTTTACGGCCCGAAGTGATCAACAGGTGATGATCCGCATTGCCGACCAAGGGCCCGGCATCCGGCGCCGCGATCGGGCCCGGATTTTTCAGGCTTTTATCCGCGGCAGCGATTCGCGCACGCGCTCCCAGCCCGGCAGCGGCCTGGGCTTGGCCATTTGTCGCGATCTGGTCCGCGCCCATCGTGGTGAACTTCGCCTGGTCGATAGCCGCAACTGGTCGACCGTCGTCGAAATCTGCCTGCCACTCAAACCTGATGATTGAGGAGACCGACCGCAATGACCCGCATTCTCGTTCTGCTGCTCGCTGTCTTGCTAAATGTCACGCCGGCCTTTGCCGAGGACGTAAGCCACGACGCCTCATCGGAGCAGATCACCTGTAACGACATCATTGAACTGGCCGCGCGGCCGCTGCGGGTTTCGGCCGATAACGCTCGGACCTGGCACGCCGGCGTAATCCATCTCGACGATTGGCAGGCGCAGCTTGAGCGGACCTTGCTCGAAGCCCTCGGACCTGAGGAGCTGCGCCAGGGTCGCTCGGCTGCTGACGATCTCAAGGCACTTATTGAGCACAGCGAAGCGCCACGCCCGTTGACCGTCAGCGGGCGCGAAACCCTGGAGTTGCTGAGCGCGCTGATCGAGCGCCTGGAAACTCTTGAAGCCCGCGCACAGCAAAACGAACAGGCGCTTGAACGTGAGCGGGCCGCGCATCAGGGCACCCAGGAAAAACTCGCCGCCCTGCGCAAGATCGAAGTCGAGATGGATCAGCGCGACGACGGCTCGCTTGAGTACCCATGAGCCGACCGGAAACTGACTCGAAACACGCGCCGCTGGTTCTGCTGGTCGATGACGACCCCGGCCTGCTGCGCCTGATCAGCCTGCGCCTTGAATCCGGCGGCTATCGGGTAGAAACGGCTGAAAGCGCCGAAGCAGCACTGGGCCGGATTGCCTCGATTCTGCCCGATGCGGTGATCACCGATCTGCGCATGGAGGGCATGGGCGGCATGGCCTTGTTTCGGCAGATTCGCCAACACAACGCGGCCCTGCCGGTGATCATCCTGACCGCCCACGGAACAATTCCGGATGCGGTGAGCGCCACCCGCGAAGGCGCCTTTGCCTTTTTGACCAAACCCTTTGACAGCAGCGAACTGCTCGAAACGATTGCCGAAGCCACCGGCCGCAACAAGCGCTCGAACCCGGCCGGTCCGGCCGCCTGGCGCGCCGGCATCATAACCGGCAGCCAGGCGATGGAAAAGCTGCTGGCCGAAGTCGAGCTGATTGCCCAAAGCGATGCCAGCGTGCTGATTCACGGTGAAAGCGGCGCCGGCAAGGAAATCATTGCCCGCGCCATTCATGCCGCCAGCCCGCGTGCGGCCGGTCCGTTTGTGGCAATCAACTGCGCGGCCGTACCCGCCGAGCTGCTCGAATCGGAGCTGTTCGGCTATCGCAAGGGTGCGTTCACGGGCGCCGAACGCGATCATGACGGCCTGTTCGTCCAGGCCCGCCGCGGCACCCTGCTGCTCGATGAAATCGGTGACATGCCGGCGGCGTTTCAGGCCAAGCTGCTGCGCGCCCTGCAGGAGCGCAGCGTCCGGCCGGTTGGTGCCAGTGAAGAAATCGACACCGATGTGCGCATTGTCTCGGCCAGCCATCGCGATCCCGCGCGGCTCATTCAGGCCGGCGATTTCCGCGAGGATCTGTACTACCGCCTCAACGTGGTCCAGCTCGACGTGCCGCCGCTGCGCCAGCGCGCAGAAGACATTATTCCGCTGGCCGAACATTTTCTGGCTACCGTTCAAAGCGAGCGACCGGTGGGCGATCGCATTCGGGGTTTTTCACGCGGGGCGCTGCGCCTGATGCTCGGCTACGACTGGCCAGGCAATATTCGCCAGCTACGCAACGTCGTCGAACAGGCCAGCGCGCTGTGTCGCAAGGGGCCGATCCCCGAAAGCCTCATTCAGCGCGCGCTGCGCCGTGAGTCAGCTTCTTTTACCCCGCTGGCCGAAGCCCGCGATACCTTCGAGCGAAACTACATCGCCCGCATCATGCGCACCACCAGCGGCAATGTCAGCGAAGCAGCCCGCCTGGCCGGGCGCAACCGCACCGAGTTCTATCGCCTGCTCAAGCGCCATCGTCTGGACCCGGCTGACTTCAAAAGCTGAGCCCACAGTCGGACCGTCGTCCACAGGCGACAGCCCGGATAGGCACTACCAGCGGCTCACAGGGCATCGAGCGGTTGTGGCGTCGCCTCAAGGCAACAGTTTGGTGGCCTTAAAAATCCAGAACCGTTGCAAGTGGTTGATTTGATTGAATCGAACTCAAACTGGCACGCTTCCTGCTTCCTTCATGGCGAGTCACAGAAAGACTCTTAGCAATCAACCCAAAGCAACGGAGTAAATATCATGTTGAATCTCGCAAAATACATTCCGATCGCCCTCGGGTCCTCCATGCTGCTGGCCGCTGCCGCCAGCGCAGCCGACAACCCGCGTTTCGAAGAACTCGACACCGATGGCGATGGCTACATCAGCCAGAGCGAAGCCGGTGCTCTGCCTTGCCTTTCCAGCGCTTTCAGCGAGATTGATTCGCAAAGTGAACAAGGCCTCAATCGTGGCGAGTACCTGGCTGCGGTGCAGGAACACTGCAACGACCGTGGCGAATCGGGCTGGCCCTCAGCCTGACAATAACACCGGCACCGTTTAGACCAGGACGGTCGTCGGTAATGCTCCAAACCGGTTTGCCCGTCGACCTTTCGGGGTCGGCGGGCCTTTTTTTTGCTGGCCAGGCCGGCCAGACAAGCTTAGTCCACGGTCTCCACAAAACCGAATTCGATCCGATTTCCGCGCCTGAAGGCGCGCAGATGGCGCTTTTCAAACTGGCCCAGGCAGGGTGGCCGAACGCGCTCGGCATCCACTCGTGATTCCTCCCGAATACGTCGCTCGTGCTCGGTCAGAAGGGCTGCGCGGATCAGTCCCTGCAACTCCTGCCGACCCTGTTCGCTGGCCGGCGTTTCAGCATTGGCCAGCGCGCGCCGCAAATCCTGCTCGACGGTTTCGTACAGATCCGCACCCCAGGCCCGGGCGTCCGGCCAGCTACGGGCAAACTCGGCCAGCGCCCGGCGCGGATCGGGAATACGCGCCACAATTTCAGCAAAGGTGGCCAAACGCCGCGGCAGCTCGGGCAGACCGAGCAGTCCGGACTCCGGGTTGAAGCGCAGCGAGCGGGCATTCATGTAGGCCACCATCCGATGCCGCCGGGTGCTGGCGGTACGCCGATCGGCACGCTCCAGGCGCAGCGCTTCAGCGCGAAACAGGGCTTCAGCCGTTCGATAGAGCTTGACCACGCGGCTGCGCTCGGCTTCGGTGCGCCGGAAATCGCAGACCAGATGATCAAGCATTTCAATCACCCGCGTATCCAGCCATACCGCCAGACCATTGCAGTTGTCACGCGGCGCCTGAAACAGCGGCGTAATCTGTCGGCGCGCATCGGTGGTTTCCGAACGCAGGCTGACAATGTCGAGCAGCCGCCTATCGCAGTCGGCCATGGCCTGATCCAGGGCCTGGGCGAGCCAGTCGTCCTCCTTGCCCTGGCGCCTGAGCTGAAGCAGACGATCGAGCACGACAGCCGCCCGCTTGCGCGCCTGCCGCCGTCGATCAAGGCGCCGCTCCCGCTCCTCGGTGGGAATACAGTCCAGCAGCGAGCCATAAATCAGCTCCCAGGCGGTGGTGCCACGGTTGGCGATGTCCTGGCGAAGCAGCAGCTCATCGAGGCCCGGCCGGGCCTGTTCCTGGTAGGTCAACAGGGACGGCTGACTGCCCTCGCCCAGACCCAACGCCGTGAAGCTCCAATTTGAGTACTCGATCGTGGTGGGCAATCCCTCGCCGTGAGCCAGATTGTCAATGCCGCCCTCGCGACCGAAGTGCATACCGGAAAAATCGCCCTCGAAGATCATTTCGCCGGCTTGCAGAAGGTCACGCTCGTGCGCGTCGAGCTGATTCAAGCCGAGCTCTCTGGCTTTTTGCTGGATGGAAAAAGCCCGGCCGGGGCGATTGAGGATGTTTTCCGGCTTCAGGTCGCTGTGGGTGACATCATCGGCCAGCATCTGGTAGCCGTTGCGTAACAGGTTGGCGGCCATGCGCAGACGATAGCTCAGCGAGCACTGTTCGATCAGACGCTTGCGGGCCTCGACATCGGCCAGCATGCCGCCGTCGCTCCAGTCGAGCACGGCGAGCAGCAGCTTGTGTTCGTAGTCCACCCGCACTTCGTGCAGCAGCGGGCCGATATTGCATCGAAACAGATCGCTCCAGTCGCGCTCCAGCAGGGCATCGCCGCCACCGGAGCTGCGCGGGGTAAATGGCTCAGCCAGAGTGCCGGTGGCGGTGGCAAGAATCTCGTCGGCGAGCCTGGGATACTGCCGGGCCTGGGCCAGCAGGGCCGGCACCTGGACGCCGTGCACGTACTGGTGGGCCTGAATCAGTCGCACCAGGTCGCCAACCGACTCGAACGGCACGGCCTTGACCGCCAGGCGCTTGCTGCCGCTGCGATAGGCGGCCACGTTGCGATGGCTGCCCATGACCCGCGGCAGCCCGTCGGCGTCGCGCTCAAGCTGCCAGTCCATGCCCTTGAGAGCGAAGCGGTCATGATTGTGGAACCAGGCTTCGCACTCTCCCGGCCCGCCCCAGGTGCGTTCTTCGGCGCTGCGCCGCCAGGAGCTGCGCGCCAGCGACACAAGCGCCTTGCCGGCCTGGCGCTCAACATAGGTCACGAAGCGCTTCTCGAACTGATTGCCCGGCGCGACGAATTCGACCTTGCCACTGGCATTGCGAAACGCCGGGCCGCGTCGATTGCCGAGCAGCACGCTGGTAACCGACTGCGCGAAATGCCCGTCATCACGCCGATGTGGCCGCACTGACAGGCGCAGGCTCACCGGACCGAAGGCCGGGGTTTGGGCGCTGAAGTCAAAGCCGCGAATGGCCGCACGGAATGCCTGGAAGCCGCTGTCTCCAGCGGGTAGCCGGGAGGCAATATCGTGGTTGAAGTTCTGGATACTTGCCAGCCAGTCACGTTCACCCAGACCGTTTTCGCCCAGCAGCTTTTCGGCCAGCCAAGTGCCGAGCGCGCGGTTGCAATCGCTTTGCGCCTTCATCAGGGCGAACACCCGGCTGAAGTAGGCGTGACGCCACGTATCCGAGGCTCTGATCGCCTCGACTGAATGTGTTTTTCCCGCCAGCCACAGCGGATCTTCGACGCGAGCATACAGTCGCACCCGGCCGAAATTGACGCGGCGCACGCGCTCGGACTTTTCGCGGTAGCGAAAGGCCAGTTCGACATAGGTGACAGCCGGATGACTGGTCGGAATCAGGCGATGCGGGCGGACCTCCATCCCGGCAAAGCTGCAGGTGCCAAGGGCCGAATCATCCTGCCCGGTGCGATGCTGAAACAGCGGAATATGGGTACCACGATTGGCATATTCCTCGGCCAGCGCCCACTCCTGGGCACGCAAACGCTGCAGCCGCGCCGGGGAAACCACCCGGTCCGTAGCGATGATTGACAATAGTCGTGAAAGCGGCTGAAAGGCCAATGGCATGCGATCGCTGGCTGGACCGAGGGTGATCCTCGGCACTTTATAGGGAAGCCCTGAACAAGTCTACACGGGCGCGGCCCGGCTTTTCGCCTTGTGCCCGTCTGGCGATTCATGCCAGCACACCCGGACACTGGCTGAAGGAACATGCGCAAGCCGGTAGGGGGTACCATAAAGCCATGCCTGAAGCCATGCCCGCCTCGAACCCGCTTGGTGAGCGTTTGCCCTTCGCGGCGCTGGTCGATACCGCGCGTGCCGGCTACGGTATGGATAAATTCCGGCGGGATGTGCTCGCCGGCCTGACCGTCGGTGTCATCGCCATCCCGCTGGCGATGGCCCTGGCAATTGCCATCGGCGTACCGCCGCAGCACGGTCTGTACACCTCGCTGGTTGCGGGCTTTCTGATCGCCCTGACCGGCGGCTCACGTTTCAACATTTCCGGCCCGACCGCCGCTTTCGTGGTCGTTTTGATGCCGGTCGTCGCCGAATACGGGCTCGGCGGCCTGCTGCTGGCCAGCGTCATGGCCGGCATCATCCTGGTCATCATGGGTTTGAGCGGGCTGGGCCGGCTGGTACGTTTCATTCCTTATCCGGTGGTGGTCGGTTTTACCGCCGGCATTGCGGTGGTTATCGCCGGCCTGCAAATCCGCGACCTGCTCGGCCTGATCGATACCGGCAACGGTGGACACTTCTTGCAGCAGCTGCATGCCATTGCCCTGAGTCTGCCAATGGCCCGCTGGCAGGATTTGAGCGTCGGCCTGATCACCCTTGCCATCCTGCTGAGCTGGCCGCGCTTGAAAAACAGCATACCGGCGCCGCTGGTGGCACTTACCTTCGTCGGTCTGGGCGCCTGGCTGGCGGCACGCTACTGGCCGGGATTCGAAGTCGCCACCATTGCCAGCCGCTTTGAGTATCAGGTCGACGGGATCAGCGGCCGCGGCATTCCGCCGGTCCTGCCGGAGTTCAACTGGCCGTGGCATCTTCCGGGTGCCGACGGCCAGCCGCTGGTGATGAGTTTTGCACTACTAAGGGATCTGCTCGGGCCGGCGCTGGCCATCGCCATGCTCGGCGCCATCGAATCGCTGCTGTGCGGGGTGATTGCCGACGGCATGACCGGCACCCGGCATCGGCCGAATGCTGAACTGGTCGGCCAGGGCATCGGCAACCTGGTCGCGCCGCTGCTGGGCGGAATCACCGCCACCGCCGCCATCGCCCGAACGGCAACCAGCGTGCGTTTTGGCGCATATTCACCGGTGGCCGGCATGGTGCACGCCGCCGTCGTGCTGCTGGCCATCGTGGTGCTCGCCGGCGCCCTGTCCCAGCTACCGATGGCCGCGCTGGCCGCGCTGCTGCTGATCGTGGCCTGGAACATGAGTGAGGCCGGACACTTTGTGCGCATCATCAAAACGGCTCCGGGCGGCGACGTTGCCGTGCTGCTGATCTGCTTCGGCCTGACCGTGGTATTCGACATGGTCATCGCCGTGGCCGTCGGCGTGGGCCTGGCCGGGCTGCTGTTCATCCAGCGCATGGCCGAACTGACCTCGACGGTCTCGATCCGCGGCGCCAGCGCCGATATGCCGCAGAACCTGCCGGCCGATACCGCCGCTTTCCGCATCCGCGGGCCAATGTTTTTCGGCGCGGCCGAGCGCGCGCTGGCCACTCTGTATCGACTCGACCCGAACGTCCGCTTCGTCATCCTCGACATGCGCGATGTGCCCAGCGTGGACATGTCGGCAATCACGGAGTTTCAGTCGATGCTCGACCGACTCGCCAAAAGCCGGGTCGCTGTCATCATCACTCATGCCGAGGCGCGCATCATCGCTAAACTGCGTCGCGCCGGTATCCGCCGAACGCGCGGCCAGCTGACCTTCCGCCGCAGCAGCGAACAGGCCCTGCGCATCGCCAGCCACTGGCGGAATTCCAGCGGCGAAAGCGATCAGAAGCCATCCTGATGTTTCGGTAGCCCGTAAACCGTCCACCGTAAAACGTGCCCTCTGTTCCGGCGCCAGCTTGAGTCTCTGCGACGATCGCCCGGAGTCCGCTCAACTTTCTGTCGCATCGCTCGAAATTTTTCGTATTTCCTGGTGGGGGCTACTTCTGATTCATTTGCGAGGTGCAGGAAATGCGTATTTTATTGATGCCACTTGTGGCTGTTTTGCTGTTTTTGTATGGGCCGGTCATCGCCGGTGACACACCGCTGGCGGCGCATGCGCTGGTCGCCGAACTGGAGGGAGACTTTTCCGGCCTGCCTGAACAGGATGCCCCGGTCGGTGCACGCTTCGGGTTTTCCATGGCCATGTATGGCAATACCCTGGCGGTGGGTGCACCGGGCACTCGCGTCGGGACATATCGCAACCGTGGTGCGGTCTTCGTATTTCGGTATATCGGCGGGCAGTGGGTGCAAACTCAGCGCCTTTTACCGGGCAGCGGAAGCGGTGAGGACCAGTGCGGCTACGCGGTGGCCTTGGATCGGTTCAACTTGCTGGTCGGCTGTCCGTTTCACGTTGACTCATCGGATGGGCAGAGAGGGCGGGCTCGTCTGTACACGCGCAGCAGTCCTTCGGCAGACTTCCAGGGGTCCACGACATTTACCGATTCAGGAGAAATTTCAGGCGCCCAATGCGGGCGCAGCGTAGCCTTGATCGGAGCGGCGGATTCGGGCTCATTTCCGTTTGCTGCGGTCGGCTGTCCAGGCCGGGGCTTCGAATTGGGCGGCGGCCTGATCAGCCGACCGGGCGCTGTGGATATTTACCACTGGTTTCTGGACTGGAACCATGCCGCGAGCGTGTCACCTGCCAGCCAGAACGCCACCGGCTTCGGCAACAGCCTCGCACTGACTCAGCAACTCGATGAGCTGCTACTGGTGGTGGGACAGCCCGGTACCAGCAATGGTCAGGCGCGTGTCTATGCAATGGGCGCTACCGCCGCTGATTGGAGTCAAGAGCAGGTCTTTACCGGCCCGACCAACGGCAGTCAGTTTGGTTACGACCTGCACATGCGTTTTGGCCGCCTGGTCGTCGGTGCGCCCAGTCGCAGCGTGCCGACCCTGATAGGTGGAAACATTGTTGCGGTGCCGGTTGGTAGTGTTTCAATCGCCTATCGGGTCTGCCCTATGGCCAATCCATGCGGCTGGTTCGGCCAGGTCGATGAGATCCTCGGCGCGGCGAGTGCTCCGGCCGCAGTCGCCCAGAACCGTCTGGGCCATGCGGTGCAGATGCTGGCATCTGGTCGGCTGATCGCGGGCGAACCGGCCTGGCCGATTACAGTCGCCAATGGCCGCGCCCGTCACTACCTGCTTGACGGCGGCAGCTGGCTGCTGAATCAGAATGAACCGTTTTATGCGGCGTCTGCGCCGCCACCATCCGCGGCGGCTTCGGCGCTGGCTGGTGACGGCGGCTGGCTGGCCATTGGCGCGCCGGCTCACCCGACCCTGGACGACGACCCGTCTGGACGAGTGTTTGTCTACGCCTGGAACGACGGTCTGTTCAGCGACCGTTTCGAGCAATAAGCGCTTGCCGTATTGACAAGACCAATGTTCGGCCTGATGAAGTTTTTGCCGATCGCTACGAACAATAGTCGCCCGGTTTGACTTGGCGGAAGGATTGCCATTTAATGCAGGCGTACGTTCCTCCAGCGCAGGGCCATGACGGATACCGGGATCGGGAAGCTGCTGGCTGCAGTCGAACACGGCGAGCCAGGTGCCTGGGATTCGTTAATGGCTCTGGTTTACGAGGACCTCAAGCGCGTCGCTCACGTCCAGATGCGGCGCATCGCGCCGGGCCAGACGCTTACGACCACGGTGCTGGTCCATGAAGCATTTGAAAAGCTGGTCGCCGGTCAGCGGCTGGCGGCGCGTGACGAAACCGCCTTCTACGCCTTGTGCGCGCGAGCCATGCGCCAGATCGTAATCGATCACTACCGCCGCCGCGAAGCGCGCAAGCGCGTGCCCGATGCCCCCGAGACACTGGCTGACCATGAGTTTCGACGTGCCAACCCTGACGCTGACAATGCACTCGACGCGCTGGGAGATGTTCTGAGCAAACTGGTCGAGCGTGACGAACAGCTCGTCGAGGTTTTCGAGATGCGCCACTTTGCCGGCCTTGCGGAAGCTGAAATCGCCCGCCGGCTGGGTATTTCAACCCGCACCGTGCAGCGCATCGACGCTCGCGCGCAAGCCTGGATCATTGCTGCGTTGGAAACATGAGATGCGCCTGCCCGACCAACAGCAGTGGCACGCACTTGACCGGCTGCTGGATGAGCTGCTGGGCCTGGAGCCGGCAGCTCGGAATCAACGTTTGCAGCATCTGGCAGTCCGCCAACCTGAGCTGATAAAACCCCTGCGGCGCCTGCTGGCCGGCGCCGAAGACTCAGGCACACTCGACCACATTCTGGGCGAGGCGCTGCCACTCCTGGCCGAACTCAATACCTTGCCGGCACAGCAACGCTTCGGACCCTGGCGGCTATGCTCGGCACTCGGCCATGGCGGTATGGCGCAGGTATTTCACGCCGAGCGCAGCAACGGCGGCTTCGAACAGAAAGTCGCCCTGAAACTGCTCTGGCCCGGCCTGGCTCAGGGTGACGTTTTGGCACGTTTCGAGCAGGAGCGCCAGATTCTGGCCAGCCTGGATGATCCGCGGATTGCGCGCTTGATTGACGGTGGGATTACCCGCGAGGGGCGCCCGTGGCTGGCCATGGAGTACGTCGACGGCCTGGCTGTGGACCGCTATTGCGACCAGCACCGATTAGGCGTTGATCAGCGCCTGGAACTGTTTTGCCAGATCACCGCCGCAGTCAGCACCGCCCACCGCAGCCTGGTGGTACACCGCGACCTCAAACCAGCTAACGTGCTGATAGAAACCGAAAGCGGCCGGGTCAAGCTGCTGGATTTCGGTATCGCCAAAATGCTCGACGGGAACGCCCTGCCCAACGCCGCCCCGGCCACGCGCCGAATCGAGCGCCTGCTGACTCCGGAGTACGCCAGCCCCGAGCAGTTGACCGAGTCGCCGATCACCACCGCCACTGACATCTATCAACTCGGCGCGCTGCTGTTCGAGCTGCTGACCGCCCAGGCGCCGCATCGCCGCCGCGGCCTTGGCAGTGCCGAATTTGAAGCGCTGGTCCTCGCCAGCGAAGCCCCGCGCCCGTCGGCGCGTGTGCGCAGCCTCGGGCACGATGAGGCCCACTCGCTGGCGCAGGCTCGCGGCCTGACCCGCAAAAGCCTGATGCGCCGCCTGCGCGGTGATCTCGACGCCATCGTCGAACGAGCCATGGCAAGGGAGCCGAAGGCACGCTATACCAGTGTCGATGCCCTGCAGGCCGATATCCAGGCAGCGCTGACCAAGCGCCCGGTCACGGCCCGCCGCGGCCGCTCCCTGTACAGAGTTGGCAGATTCATGCAGCGCCATCGCTACGGCCTGGCCCTGAGTGCTCTGGCCGGGGTGACGCTACTTGCTGGCGCTGCAGTCTATTTTGAACAGACAAACCGGATCAAGGAAGAGGCCGAAACGAACCAGGCGGTACTGAGTTTTCTCGAAAACGTCCTCTACGGCGGTAACCCGTACGAGGCCGCACAGCGCCCGCTGATTCCAGCGTCCGTCATCGAGGACACAGCAAGCCGGGCCGTCACCGGGCTTGCCGACCAGCCGCTCGCACAGGTGCGCGTATTCAACACGCTCGGGCAGGTGTATTTATCGCGCGGTGAGACCCAGCGTTCACTTGAGCTGCTGTACCAGGCGCGCGTCATAGCATCGGCGCAGAAGCTGACCCGGGAGCTGGGCAGAACGCAGCTATCCATTGCCAAGGCCAACAACGGGGCGCAGGCAAGCCAGTAGAACGGGTACGCCGCGGTGCGCAGTGAGTGCCACGTCGCCAAGGCTGCACGCGACGA
>CALEIM010000167.1 GCA_937876395.1 uncultured Wenzhouxiangella sp.
GTGGAAGGAGTCGAATAATGGCCAAGTCAAAGCGTATCCGCTCCATCCGTGAGCAGCTTGAGCCCGGCAAGGCCTATGGTGTTGATGAGGCTCTGGAGCTGTTGAAGTCCGTGAGCAAGCTGAAATTCACCGAGTCGGTTGACGTAGCGATCCGTCTTGGCGTGGACGCACGCAAGTCCGATCAGGTCGTGCGCGGCGCACTGGTTCTGCCCAACGGCACCGGCAAGAGCGTTCGCGTGGCCGTTTTCGCCCAGGGTGAAAACGCCGAGAAAGCGCAGGCCGCCGGCGCCGAGATCGTTGGCATGGACGACCTGGCCGAAACCATCCAGGGCGGCCAGATCGATTTTGATGTCTGTATTGCCACGCCCGACGCCATGCGTGTCGTCGGTAAGCTCGGACAGATTTTGGGTCCGCGCGGACTGATGCCCAACCCCAAGGTCGGCACCGTAACCACCGATGTGGAAACGGCCGTCAAGAATGCCAAGGCCGGTCAGGTTCAGTTTCGGATCGACAAGGCCGGCATCGTACACAGCACGATCGGCAAAGCCGATTTTGCAGTCGATGCCCTGCGCGAAAACTTGCAGGCGCTGGTTGCTGAGCTGGTCCGGGCCAAGCCTCCTGCTGCCAAAGGTCAGTACCTGAAAAAGGTCGCATTATCGACCACGATGGGTCCGGGGCTGGTGATTGATACCGGCAGCCTGGGCGTATAAGGCCGCTGGACTGGTTGGATAAAGCCTGAAATCAGGCACAAGGAACTGGAGGAAGAGTTCGGATTGCGGCACCAGCGTTTTTTCGGATTTACGGCATTTTGCCGTGAGTTTTGAGGAAGCCGGAATGCATGACGTATTTCTTCTTTCCGGGCGTTCGCTTTCCTGTATTTGGGAAAGCGCCCGTCCAAGACCGCGGGTCGAAGCCGGCGCAAGTCGGCAGCGGTAATGGTTCGCAAGAGCCGCCCGCGCAGATGGTGTCGCCCGATTTCCCGGACTCCGGGAAGAACGGCCACCAGGGACCCGAGTTGTGAAGCTCGGGATGGTATGGAAAGGCTGGCTCCAGGGCCGGCTGATCCTGACTCGATGGAGGTAGCCAATGGCGCTCACACTTGAGCAGAAAAAGGCGGTGGTGGCGGAAGTCGCCGAAGTGGCGAAGTCTGCACACTCTGCGGTTGCTGCCGAGTACCGTGGGCTGACCGTCGGAGACATGACTGAACTGCGCAGCAAGGCGCGCAGCGAGGGTGTGTATCTGAAGGTTGCCAAGAACACGCTGGTCAAGCGTGCCGTCGAGGGTACGGATTTTGCGTGCATGAGCGAGGGCCTGACCGGCCCGCTGCTGTTTGCGTTCTCTCTGGATGATCCTGGCGCGGCCGCGCGTCTCATCAAGGACTATGCCAAGGATAACGACAAGCTGATTGCCCGTCTGGTGGCGGTTGGCGCCGAGCTTCACGAAGCAAGTGAACTCGAGCGTCTGGCCAGCCTGCCGACGCGCGATCAGGCAATCGCCATGCTGATGGGTGTCATGAAGGCACCGATCGAGAAGCTGGTCCGCACTCTTGCCGAGCCGCACGCCAAGCTGGTTCGCACGGTCGCGGCAGTTCGCGACAGCAAGCAAGCTGCCTGAGGCATTTTTTAAAGATCAAGCAATTCCCTAATTTCTGGAGTAAAAGAAAATGGCCGTTTCAAAAGACGATATTCTCGAAACCATCTCGAACATGAGCGTCATGGAGGTTGTTGACCTCATTGAAGCCATGGAAGAGAAGTTCGGTGTTTCCGCTGCCGCTCCGGTGGCCGTGGCCGCCGGCGCAGCGGCCGGTGGCGGTGAAGCTGCCGCAGCCGAAGAACAGACCGAGTTCGATGTGATTTTGGCAAGCTTTGGCGACAAAAAGGTTGGCGTGATCAAGACTGTTCGCGGCATCACCGGCCTGGGCCTGAAGGAAGCCAAGGACTTGGTTGAAAGCGCTCCTGCGCCGATCAAGGAAGGCGTTGACAAGGCTGAAGCTGAAGAGATCAAAAAGCAGCTGGAAGAGGCGGGCGCGACCGTCGAGGTCAAGTAAGATCCCGCGCATTCTGCTGTAGCATGAAAGCTGGGCTGGGCACCATAACGGTGCCCGGCCTGTTGCCGTTTGTGCTCCGGCGGCGGGTTCTGTCACAGGCGATTACCGGGTGCCTGGACAGTATTGTATGACATCAAGTCCCGGCCGATGCAACACCAGGTGGGAAAGACGTTCATGAGCTACTCTTTCACGGAAAAGAAGCGCATTCGCAAGAGTTTCGGCAAGCATCCGCAAGTGCTGGAAGTGCCGTTTCTGTTGACAACCCAGATTGAGTCCTACAAGCAGTTCCTGCAGAAAGGAGTTTCTGCTGCGAAACTCCAGGAAACGGGGCTGCACGGAGCGCTCAGCTCGGTTTTCCCAATCACGAGCTACTCGGGCAACGCGGCGCTGGAGTATGTCAGCTATGAGCTCGGTCAACCCGAGTTTGATGTCAGTGAGTGCAAGCTCCGAGGCATGAGCTATACCGCACCGCTGCGGGTCGGGGTTCGTCTGGTAATTTACGACAAGGACAGCCCAGCCAAGAACAAGCGGGTCAAGGAGGTCAGGGAGCAGGACGTCTACATGGGCGACGTGCCGCTGATGACCGATACCGGCACCTTCATTGTCAATGGCACCGAGCGCGTCATCGTCAACCAGATGCACCGTTCGCCTGGTGTGTTCTACGATCATGACAAGGGCAAGACTCACTCTTCGGGCAAGCTGCTTCACTCTGCCCGGGTGATTCCCTACCGCGGCTCCTGGCTGGACTTCGAGTTCGATCCCAAGGACTGTATGTTCACGCGTATCGACCGTCGCCGCAAGCTGCCGGTGACCATTTTGCTGCGCGCCCTGGGCATGAACGAAGAAGACATGCTCGATTACTTCTTCGAAAAGACCCGGGTGAGTCTGCGCAAGAACGATGCCAAGATTGATCTGGTCGCCCAGCGTCTGCGCGGTGAAAATGCGCCGTTCGACATCAACGCGTCTGATGGCAATACCATCGTCGCCAAGGGGCGGCGCATCACGGCCCGCCACGTCAAGCTGATCGAGGAGGCCGGAGTCAAGGCTCTGGACGTGCCCGACGACTATCTGATCGGCAGGATTCTGGCCCACGACGTGGTTGATACGGGATCAGGCGAACTGCTGGCGCGGGCCAATGACGAGATCACCGAGGAGCTGCTTGAGAGCCTGCGCGAGGCGAAAATCAGGAAGTTCAACGTGCTCTACGTCAATGACCTTGACCAGGGGCCGTACATTTCCAACACCCTGCGTATTGATCCGACCAGCAACGAGCTCGAAGCGCTGTGGGAGATCTACAAGATGATGCGCCCGGGTGAGCCGCCGACCAAGGAAGCGGCGCAAAACCTGTTCAAGAACCTGTTCTTCAGTTCGGATCGTTACGATCTGTCGGCCGTCGGCCGAATGAAGTTCAATCGCCGGGTCGGACGCAAGGAAATCGAGGGCTCGGGTGTGCTCGATCGCGAGGACATTCTCGACGTGTTGCGCGTGCTGATCGATATTCGTAACGGCAACGGCAACGTCGACGACATCGATCATCTGGGCAACCGACGCGTACGCTCGGTTGGTGAGATGGCAGAAAATGCCTTCCGGATTGGCCTGGTTCGCGTCGAGCGAGTGGTGCGCGAACGTCTGACGACGGCCGAAAGCGAAGGCTGGTCGCCACAGGATCTGATCAATGCCAAGCCGGTCGCTGCCGCAGTCAAGGAGTTTTTCGGCTCCTCGCAGCTATCCCAGTTCATGGACCAGAACAACCCGCTGTCGGAAATCACCCACAAGCGTCGGGTTTCCGCACTCGGCCCCGGTGGTCTGACCCGTGAGCGCGCCGGTTTTGAGGTGCGCGACGTGCACCCAACCCACTACGGCCGCCTGTGCCCGATCGAAACGCCGGAAGGCCCGAACATCGGCCTGATCAACTCTCTGGCCTGTTATGCCCGAACCAACTCCTACGGCTTTCTCGAAACGGCCTATCGCAAGGTCTCCAACGGCAAGGTCGGCTATGAGGTCGAGTATCTTTCGGCGATCGAGGAGGGCGACTTTGTAATTGGTCAGGCCAATACCGAGCTGGACAAGGACAACCGCTTCACGGAAGAGCTCGTGCCGTGTCGCTACCAGGGTGAGTTTACGCTCAAGCGCGCCGACGAGATCCAGTACATGGACGTCTCGCCGCGCCAGATTGTCTCGGTGGCTGCCTCACTGGTGCCATTCCTTGAGCACGACGACGCCAACCGCGCGCTGATGGGCTCCAATATGCAGCGCCAGGCGGTTCCGACGCTCAGAGTCGACAAGCCCTTGGTGGGCACCGGCATGGAGCGGGTGGTCGCCACCGACTCGGGAGTGACCACGGTTGCACTGCGCGGAGGTGTGGTTGATCAGGTCGACGCCGGGCGAATCGTGGTTCGTGCAAACGAAGAGGAAGTCGGCGAGAACGATCCGGGCGTTGATATCTACAACCTGACCAAGTACGAACGCTCAAACCAGAACACTTGCATGAACCAGCGGCCGCTGGTCAAAGTGGGTGACCGGGTCGAGACCCGGGATGTGCTGGCCGACGGCCCGTCCACCGATCTGGGTGAACTGGCGCTGGGGCAGAACATGCTGGTCGCGTTCATGCCCTGGAATGGCTACAACTTCGAAGACTCCATTCTGATTTCTGAGCGGGTTGTCGAGGAGGATCGGTTCACCTCGATCCACATCGAGGAGCTGACCTGTATCGCCCGCGATACCAAGATGGGTTCGGAAGAGATCACCGAAGATATTCCCAATGTCGGTGATTCGATCCGCGCCAAACTTGACGAATCAGGCATTGTCCACATTGGTGCCGAAGTCAAATCCGGTGACATCCTGGTTGGCAAGGTCACACCCAAGGGCGAGGCCCAGCTGACGCCGGAAGAAAAGCTGCTGCGCGCGATTTTTGGCGAGAAAGCGTCTGACGTTAAGGACACCAGCCTGCGCGTTCCGACCGGCATGGACGGCACAGTCATCGATGTCCAGGTCTTCACTCGCGAAGGCCTTGACAAGGATGCCCGCGCCATCGCCATCGAAAAGGGCGAGGTTCGTCGAGTTCGCAAGGACCTTGATGATCAGCTGCGCATCATGGAAGACGCGATCTTCGCGCGCCTTGAAGCGACCCTGCTTGGCAAGATTGCCGACAAGGGTCCGGGTGGTCTGAAAAAGGGTGCCAAGGTGACCCAGGCCTACCTGGCCGAACTCAAGCGCGACGAGTGGTTCAAGCTGCGCATGCGCAACGACGAAGCCCAGGACCAGCTCGAACGGGCATCGCGCCAGATCGAAGCTCAGCGCAAGGCCTTCGACAAGCGTTTCGAGGAAAAGCGCGCCAAGATCACCCGCGGAGATGAGCTGGCCCCGGCCGTGCTCAAGATGGTCAAGGTCTACCTGGCGGTCAAGCGGCACATGCAGCCGGGCGACAAGATGGCCGGCCGGCACGGCAACAAGGGTGTGATCTCGACCATCGTGCCGACCGAAGACATGCCCTTCATGGACGACGGGACACCCGTTGATATCGTTCTCAATCCACTGGGCGTGCCCTCGCGCATGAACATTGGACAGGTGCTCGAAACCCATCTGGGTCTGGCCGCGCGCGGTCTGGGTCGCAAGATCGAAGCCATGCTCGAGGCGCAGGAAAAAACTGCGAAGATTCGCAAGTTCCTTGGCGAAATCTACAACTCCGACGAGAGCGATCGGGTTGATATGAGCCAGTTCAGCGATGATGAAGTGCTCGAGATGGCTGCCAACCTCCAGGGCGGCGTGCCGATGGCAACACCGGTCTTTGACGGCGCCAACGAGGATGACATCAAGAAGCTGCTCAACATGGGCGACATGCCCGAGAACGGCCAAATGACGCTCTACGATGGGCGCACCGGCAATGCTTTTGATCGCCCGGTCACCGTCGGCTACATGTACATGCTCAAGCTCAACCACCTGGTCGATGACAAGATGCACGCCCGATCAACCGGACCATATAGTCTGGTCACCCAGCAGCCGCTCGGCGGAAAGGCCCAGTTTGGCGGGCAGCGCTTCGGCGAGATGGAGGTCTGGGCGCTGGAGGCTTACGGCGCAGCTTACACCCTGCAGGAAATGCTGACGGTGAAATCTGACGACGTGCAGGGCCGTAACCAGATGTACAAGTCAATCGTCGATGGCAATTATCAGATGACCGCAGGCATGCCGGAATCCTTCAATGTGCTGGTGAAGGAAATCCGCTCGCTGGGCATCAATATCGAACTCGAAGAATCCTGAATCTCGGAGGAGGCAGCAAGTGCGCGACCTTTTCAATCTGTACAAGCGTCAAACCCAGATCACCGAGTTTGACTCCATTCGCATCGGTTTGGCTCCGCCTGAGCTGATTCGGTCCTGGTCATTCGGCGAAGTCAAGAAGCCGGAGACCATCAACTATCGGACCTTCAAGCCGGAGCGTGAAGGGCTGTTCTGTGCCGCCATCTTCGGACCGGTCAAGGATTACGAGTGCCTGTGCGGCAAGTACAAGCGCATGAAGCACCGTGGTGTCAAGTGCGAGAAATGCGGCACGGAAGTTACCTTGACCAAGGTGCGCCGCGAGCGCATGGGCCATATTGATCTGGCCAGCCCGGTAGCCCACATCTGGTTCCTCAAGTCCCTGCCCAGCCGTATCGGGCTGATGCTGGACATGACACTGCGCGATATCGAACGCATCCTGTACTTCGAGTCCTATCTGGTCCTCGATCCGGGCATGACCATGCTTGAGCGCGGCCAGTTGCTGACCGACGAGGAGTACCTCGACGCGATGCAGGAATACGGTGATGAATTCGATGCCCGCATGGGCGCCGAAGCGGTCTATGAGCTGCTCAAACGCATTGATCTCAACTCCGAACTGGCCAGGCTCCGCGAAGAGATTGCCGCGACCAATTCCGAAACCAAGATCAAGCGACTGTCGAAGCGGATCAAACTTCTCGAAGCGTTCATTGAGTCGGGCAATCGGCCCGAGTACATGATTCTGACCGTGTTGCCGGTGCTGCCGCCTGATCTCAGGCCGCTGGTGCCGCTCGACGGCGGACGCTTTGCGACCTCGGATCTCAACGATCTGTATCGCCGCGTCATCAACCGCAACAACCGCCTCAAGCGCCTGCTCGACCTCAACGCGCCCGATATCATCGTGCGCAACGAAAAACGCATGCTGCAGGAATCGGTTGATGCGCTGCTTGATAACGGCCGTCGCGGTCGCGCAATTACCGGGACCAACAAGCGCCCGCTGAAGTCGCTGGCCGACATGATCAAGGGCAAGCAGGGTCGCTTCCGCCAGAACCTGCTCGGCAAGCGTGTCGACTACTCCGGTCGTTCGGTCATCGTGGTCGGTCCGACTCTCAAGCTGCACGAATGCGGCCTGCCCAAGAAGATGGCGCTGGAGCTGTTCAAGCCGTTCATTTTCTCCAAGCTGCAGCGGCGTGGCCTGGCCATGACGATCAAGGCGGCCAAGAAGCTGGTCGAGCGCGAAGAGCCGGAAGTCTGGGACATTCTCGAAGAGGTCATTCGCGAACATCCGGTGCTGCTCAACCGCGCGCCGACCCTGCATCGCTTGGGCATCCAGGCGTTTGAGCCGGTCCTGATCGAGGGCAAGGCAATTCAGCTTCATCCGCTGGTGTGTACCGCGTTCAACGCCGACTTTGACGGCGACCAGATGGCCGTGCACGTGCCCTTGAGCCTGGAAGCTCAGCTTGAGGCGCGCGCCTTGATGATGTCGTCGAACAACATCCTGTCGCCGGCCAATGGTGAGCCGATCATCGTGCCGACCCAGGACGTGGTGCTCGGTCTTTACTACATGACCCGTCAGAACGCCGGAGCGCGCGGTGAAGGCATGCGTTTTTCCAGCGTGGCCGAAGTCAACCGCGCCTACTCCAATCAGCAGGTCGATCTGCAGGCGGCGGTGACGGTGCGCATTCGCGAGATCGAGATCCACGAAGATGGCAGCGAGCACGAGGTGTTCAATCGGCATGAAACCACGGTAGGCCGCGCCTTGCTGCGCGAGATCCTGCCGGTGGGGTCGGCGATCATCGGGTACTGGATCTTCTTGATCGTGTCGGACGCGTCATGCCACGCCTTGTGCGTGAAATGCGTGTCGGTCGAGACGCTGTAGATCTCCACGCCGAGCTTCTTGAACTCGTCGTAGTTGATGGCAAGGTCTTCGAGTTCGGTCGGGCAGACGAAGGTGAAGTCGGCCGGGTAGAACACGAACACGGACCACT
>CALEIM010000168.1 GCA_937876395.1 uncultured Wenzhouxiangella sp.
CTCAAGAAGCGTCAGGTTTCGCGCCTGATCGACGAGTGCTACCGCAAGCTCGGCCTGAAGAAGACTGTGGTTTTTGCCGACCAGCTCATGTACACCGGCTTCCACTATTCAACCCGGGCCGGCGTTTCGATCTGCCTGGAGGACCTTCAGGTTCCGGCGGAGAAGAAAACCATTCTTGAGCGGGCCGAAAAGGAAGTGCTCGACATCCAGGACCAGTACGCCTCCGGGGTGGTGACTTCCGGCGAGCGCTACAACAAGGTGGTCGATATCTGGTCGCGCACCAACGAAGAGGTGGCGCGCGCCATGATGAAGCGCATCGGCAAGCGCGTGCGGGTAGACACCGAGGGCAATGAGGTCGAGGAAGATTCGATGAACTCGATCTACATCATGGCCGATTCCGGTGCGCGTGGTTCGGCGGCCCAGATCCGCCAGCTCGCCGGGATGCGTGGCCTGATGGCCAAGCCGGACGGCTCGATCATCGAAACGCCGATCACGGCCAACTTTCGCGAAGGGCTTAACGTCCTGCAGTACTTTATTTCCACTCACGGCGCCCGTAAGGGCCTGGCCGATACGGCGCTCAAGACCGCCAACTCCGGCTACCTGACCCGTCGCCTGGTCGACGTGGCCCAGGATCTGGTCGTCATCGAGGAGGACTGCGGCACCGAGCTGGGTCTGGAAATGCTGCCGATCGTTGAAGGTGGTGATGTCATTGAAACGCTGGGTGTGCGTATTCTTGGTCGCGTGGTGGCCGAGGATATCTATCCGGCTGACAGTGACGACGTCCTGTGCCCGCGCGGCACACTGCTGGACGAGGCCTGGGTTGAGCTTTTGGAAAATGCCGGTGTCGACCGAGTTCTGGTGCGCTCGGCGATTACCTGTGAGACCCGTCATGGCATCTGCGCGGCCTGTTATGGTCGTGACCTGGCACGCGGCACAATCGTTAATGACGGTGAAGCGGTCGGCGTGATCGCGGCTCAGTCGATTGGTGAACCCGGCACTCAGCTGACCATGCGGACCTTCCATATCGGTGGTGCGGCTTCAAGGCTGGTGGCCATTGACCATATCGAAGTCAAGTCAGCCGGGTCAGTGCGCCTCTACAACCTCAAGTCAGTCGAAAACGTCGACAACAAACTGGTTGCCGTATCCCGCTCCGGCGAGCTGTCGATCATCGACAGCCACGGGCGTGAGCGCGAGCGTTACAAGATTCCTTACGGCGCGCTTCTGCACGTCAAGGAAGGCGACAAGGTGGCGGTGGGCCAGCAGGTGGCCAACTGGGATCCGCACACTCATCCGGTGGTTGCCGAGTTGGCTGGTGTGGCCAGCTTCCATGACTTCATTGGCGGCGTGACGGTTACCGAAGAGGTGGACGAAGTCACCGGCCTGATGTCGATGGTGGTCACCGATCCGAAGAAACGTGGCTCCGAGGGCAAGGATCTGCGACCCATGATCCGCCTGCTCGACAAGAAGGGCAAGCAGCTCAATATTCCCGGAACGGAACAGCCGGCGCAATACTTTTTGCCGGCCGGGGCGGTCATCAACTGCAGCGACGGCCAGGAGATCAAGGTGGGTGACGTGGTGGCGCGAATCCCGCAGGAATCGTCCAAAACCCGCGACATCACCGGCGGTCTGCCGCGCGTTGCTGACCTGTTCGAGGCCAGAAAGCCCAAGGAAGGCGCGATTCTGGCCGAAGCCTCCGGGGTGGTCAGTTACGGCAAGGAGACCAAGGGCAAGCAGCGCCTGGTCATCACCGACGAAAACGGCGAGGCCCACGATGAGCTGATTCCCAAGTGGCGCCAGGTACTGGTGTTTGAAGGTGAGCACGTGGCCAAGGGTGAAACCGTTGTCGACGGCGAGCCCAACCCGCACGATATTTTGCGCCTGCTCGGTGTCGAGCGGCTTGCAGACTACCTCGTCCAGGAAATTCAGGACGTCTATCGTCTGCAGGGTGTGGGCATCAACGACAAGCACATCGAGGTCATCATTCGCCAGATGTTGCGCAAGGTTGAAGTGCTCGATCCGGGCGACAGCAATTTCCTCAGGGGTGAGCAGGTTGAAGGCACACGCGCCCTGGAGGAAACCGAGCGTCTGCAACAGCTTGGCAAGGTCGTGCCGCGCTACCACAGTGTATTGCTCGGGATCACCAAGGCCTCGCTGGCCACCGAGTCGTTCATCTCGGCTGCTTCCTTCCAGGAAACCACCCGGGTGCTGACTGACGCGGCTGTTCGCGGTACGGTTGATCACCTGCGCGGGCTCAAGGAGAACGTCATTGTCGGGCGTCTGATCCCTGCCGGCACCGGGCGGGTCGCCGCTCAGCGCCGCCGTGAGCGCCGCCACGAGGAGGCCACGGCTGAAATGGGCGCGCTGCTGCGGGCCACCGATACCGAGGAGGCTGCAGCCGAGCAGACGGCGGACGAGGCCGGCTCCTGACGCCCAAAACAAGCCCTCGGACGTTGGGGTATACTGAGAAAAAGCTGCCCGCGACCGGTCGGTCGCGGGCCCTCACTTGGCCTGAGTGTCGCAGATAGCGAATCAGGCGACAAAGTAGCTTGACACGCCCCCAAACACCCCTTAGAATTCCCGTTCTTCGGCAGACCGAGTTCCCGGTCTGTCGTTTGTTTTCTTGCGATATCAAAAATTATGGCGACGATCAATCAGTTGGTCCGCAAACCACGGCGGATCAAAGAAGATAAATCAAACGTGCCGGCGCTGGAAGCGTCGCCGCAAAAGCGCGGTGTGTGCACTCGCGTTTACACGACGACCCCGAAGAAGCCGAACTCGGCTCTGCGCAAGGTCGCTCGTGTGCGGTTGACCAACGGCTACGAGGTTTCCAGCTACATTGGCGGCGAAGGCCACAATCTGCAGGAGCACTCGGTGGTGCTGATACGCGGCGGCCGAGTCAAGGACTTGCCCGGCGTGCGCTACCACACCGTGCGTGGCAGCCTGGATACCGCTGGCGTGTCTGATCGTCGCCAGGGTCGCTCGAAGTACGGCGCCAAGCGCCCGAAAAACTGACGGAATCTGAATCATGTCCCGCAAGCATTCAAATTTTGAGCGCGATATCCTGCCCGACCCGCGGTTTGGCAGCGAGATGATCGCGCGCTTCATCAATATGGTGATGCAAGACGGCAAGAAGTCCGTGGCCGAGCGTATCGTCTATGGCGCCATCGAAGAGATGGAAAGCAAGGGTCGCGCCGAGCCGCTCGAAGCGATCGAGCAGGCACTCGATAACGTCGCGCCGGCCGTAGAGGTCAAGTCGCGCCGCGTCGGTGGTGCTACCTACCAGGTACCGGTCGAAGTCCGCCCCAAGCGCCAGCAGGCCCTGGCCATGCGCTGGATGATTGATGCGGCGCGCAAGCGTGGTGAGAACACCATGCCCAGACGCCTGGCCGGAGAGCTGCTTGATGCCGCGGAAGAGCGTGGCACGGCGGTCAGAAAACGTGAAGATACTCATCGAATGGCCGAAGCCAACAAGGCTTTCGCTCATTATCGCTGGTAAGTGAAGTAACCGAGGTTTTAGACGTGTCCCGCAAAACATCCATTGAGCGCTATCGGAATATCGGCATCATGGCCCACATTGATGCCGGCAAGACCACGACGACCGAGCGCATTCTGTTCTACACCGGTGTCTCCCACAAGGTGGGTGAGACCCATGAGGGCAGCGCCGTCATGGACTGGATGGAGCAGGAGCAGGAGCGAGGCATCACGATTACCTCGGCGGCCACGACCTGCTTCTGGAGTGGCATGGACAAGGATTGGCCGGAACACCGAATCAATATCATTGACACGCCGGGCCACGTTGACTTCACGATTGAGGTTGAGCGCAGCCTGCGCGTGCTTGACGGTGCCGTGGCGGTGTTCTGTGCCGTCGGCGGCGTTGAGCCCCAGTCCGAGACGGTGTGGCGCCAGGCCAGCAAATACGAAGTGCCGCGCATGGCCTTCATCAACAAGATGGATCGTACCGGCGCCAATTTCAGCCGTGTGGTCGGGCAGATCAAGGACCGGCTGGGCGCGAATCCAATACCGATCCAGCTTCCCATCGGGGCCGAAGAGGGCTTTGAGGGCGTGATTGATCTGGTGAAGATGCGCGCCATCTACTGGGATTCGGACAACATGGGCACGACCTACGAGGCCGGTGAGATTCCGGATTCGCTCAGGGCGGATGCCGAAGTCGCCCGCGAGCTGATGGTCGAGTCTGCCGCCGAAGCCTCCGAAGAGGTGATGGAGAAGTACCTTGAAGGCGGCGAGTTGAGCGAAGCCGAGATTATCGAGGGCCTGCGCGCCCAGACGCTGGCCAATGAAGTCGTGCCAGTGCTGTGCGGCACGGCCTTCAAGAACAAGGGCGTTCAGGCGCTGCTTGATGCCATCATCCAGTACATGCCGTCGCCGACCGAGGTCAAGGATATTCGGGGTGTAAACGAGCGTGACGAAGAAGAGCATCGCCCGTCCACGGATGAGGCGCCCTTTGCTGCGCTGGCATTCAAGATTGCAACGGATCCCTTTGTTGGCAGCCTGACGTTTTTCCGTGTCTACTCCGGCGTGGTCAAGGCCGGCGACACCGTGTTCAATCCGATCAAGGGCAAGAAGGAGCGCGTCGGCCGAATTCTCCAGATGCACGCTAATTCCCGTGAGGAGATCAAGGAAGTGCGCGCCGGCGACATTGCCGCAGCCGTTGGTCTGAAGAACGTCACGACCGGCGACACCCTGTGTGATCCGTCCAACGTCATCACCCTGGAGCGGATGGAGTTCCCCGAGCCGGTGATTGCCGTGGCGGTGGAGCCAAGGTCCAAGGCCGATCAGGAAAAGATGGGCGTTGCGCTGTCGAAGCTGGCCCAGGAAGACCCGTCGTTCCGTGTCCGCACCGACGAGGAGTCGGGCCAGACCATTATCTCCGGCATGGGCGAGTTGCATCTAGACATCATCGTTGATCGGCTCAAGCGTGAATTCAAGGTCGAGGCCAACGTCGGGAAACCGCAGGTCGCCTATCGCGAAACCATTCGCCAGGCGGTCGAGGCTGAAGGCAAGTTCGTGCGTCAGTCCGGTGGTCGCGGCCAGTATGGCCACGTGCGCGTTCGGCTCGAGCCCAGTGGTGAAGGCGGTGGGTACCAGTTCGTCGACGAAATTGTTGGCGGCGTTGTGCCGAAGGACTACATCAATTCGGTGAACAAAGGTATCGAAGAGGCCATGCAAAACGGTGTGCTGGCCGGCTACCCGATGGTCGACATCAAGGCCAGTCTGTATGACGGCTCTTATCACGAGGTCGACTCCAGTGAGATGGCGTTCAAGATTGCCGGCTCCATGGCGTTCAAGGACGGAGCCCTCAAGGCCCGCCCGGTTCTGCTTGAGCCGATCATGAAGGTCGAAGTCGTTACCCCGGAAGACTATATGGGCGATGTGATGGGTGACCTGAACCGTCGTCGCGGTCTGGTTCAGGGCATGGAAGACGCCCCGGCCGGCAAGATCATTCGTGCCAACGTACCGCTGGCCGAGATGTTTGGATACGCCACCGACCTGCGCTCAATGAGCCAGGGTCGTGCAACCTATGTGATGGAGTTCCTGCAGTATGAAGAAGCTCCCAACAGCGTTGCTGACGAAGTGATGAAGAAGAGCGCCTGAGGCGCAGGTAACAAGACGAGGATTTGCAGCTATGTCCAAGGCAAAGTTTGAACGCACGAAGCCGCACGTCAACGTGGGCACGATCG
>CALEIM010000169.1 GCA_937876395.1 uncultured Wenzhouxiangella sp.
ACGTGCCGGCCGGCGACAGCGGTGTGGGCACGCGCGAGATCGGCTACCTGTTCGGTCAATACAAGCGTATCACCAACCGCTACGAGCTGGGCGTGCTCACTGGCAAGGGCCTGGCCTGGGGTGGCGCGCGGGTGCGCACAGAAGCCACCGGCTACGGCACCGTTTTCTTTCTCGACGAAATGCTGACGGCCAACGACCGGAGCCTTGAAGGCTGTGACGTGGTGGTCTCGGGCTCGGGCAATGTTGCGCTCTACGCCATCCAGAAAGTCGCCGAGCTGGGCGGCTGCGTGATCGCCTGCTCCGATTCGGGCGGCTATGTCTACGATAGCGCCGGAATCGATTTCACGCTGCTGCGTCAGGTCAAGGAGGTTGAGCGTGGCCGCATCAGCGAATACGCTCAACGTCGCGGCGCGACTGCGCGCTACGTTGCCGATGCAACGGTCTGGGAGGTGCCCTGCCATGTCGCCTTGCCCTGCGCGACCCAGAATGAGCTTGACGGCGAAGCCGCGCGCCGTTTGATTTCCAACGGCGTGATTGCCGTGGCCGAAGGCGCCAACATGCCGTGCCGCCCAAAGGCCATCCGCCTGTTTCGCGAGGCCGGCGTACTCTTCGCACCGGGCAAGGCCGCCAACGCCGGCGGGGTAGCCACCAGCGCGCTGGAAATGCAGCAAAACGCCTCGCGTGATACGTGGAGCTTCGCCTACACCGAACAGCGTCTGCGCGAGATCATGAGCAACATCCATGCCGACTGCCACGAAGCCGCAACCCAATACGGACATGCCAACGACTACGTACTCGGCGCCAACATCGCGGGCTTTGATCGAGTGGCCGGCGCGATGCTGGCCCTGGGCGTGGTCTGACCCTGTAGGAGCGGCTTCAGCCGCTATACGCGCTGCCGCAATGCCGGCTCGATGTTCCTGGGCGTTCAATCGCGGGTAAACCCGCTCCTACAATGGGGGCGGGCCATAGCGCGGCCGTCGAAGCCTGCCGACAATTCTCCTTCAGGAACCTCTCCACAAGATCAGACGTATCTTGATTGACAAGATATGGTCCTGCTCGTCGCTGGAGTGATTCGATGAATGCAATGGAGCTTCTGGAAAGATGCTACGGAACAAGCGATTGCTTGCGGATACCCTGCTGTTACCCTCGCTTTTTGTCAATCAGCACAAGCTACAGGAAAAATGATGCACGGCGCGGCTGCTCTCGAGTTTGTTTGCCGCGAAATCCTCTCATCGGCCATAATCTGAAGCTGATCAAATGACCGCAAAGGCTACAGCGATTCTGCGAGCCGGTCGGTTCCTGCTGCTCTTGACAGGGCTGCTTCTTTTGGTCATGCCAGTATTGTGGGTGCCGGTGCTCATCGTCAATCTGATATATGGATTGGGCATATACGTACTGCGGTTCGTCATGCTGCCGGTAGCGCCGCGGTCATTTCAGGGCGCTTTGCCCAAGGGCACTGCATCCGGGCAAACCCAGCCTTTTTTTTCAATTCACCTTCCGGTCTGTCGTGAGCCGCCGGAGGTGGTGCAGCGCACCTTGGCCTGTCTGGAGACTATTCACTACGAGCGTTACGAAGTCATCGTCATCTCCAACAACACGGATGATGAAAAACTATGGCGACCCCTTCAGAGCTTTTGCAGCCACCGCCCGCGCTTCAAGTTCCGGCATGAACCTCGACTATCAGGGTACAAGGCGGGAGCTTTGAATATTGCTCTGGAGATGACGTCAAGCAAGGCTGACTGGATCTTGACAGTGGATGCCGACTACAAGGTTTATGCCAATATTCTGAATCTGGCTGTTCCGTGGCTGGACGGTGTGGGCTATGTGCAGTTTCCGCAGGCGTATTCCGATACTGATTCAAATCAGGACTCATTGGCGCATGAGCTTGGACACTTTTTTAGCCTGTACATGACACATGCCAACAGCTATCGCTGTCCGTTGTTGACAGGAACGCTGAGCTTTGTCCGCAAGTCCAGCCTTGAACGAATTGGTGGCTGGGCCAACTCCAGCATTACCGAGGATGCAGAAACCGGCATTGAGTTGGTATGCTCCGGTCTTCGTGGGCGGTACGTGGATCGGGTCGCAGGCCGCGGCCTTCTGCCGGGTGCAGTCCCGGCCTTTTGCCGCCAGCGGCAGCGCTGGGCCTTCGGCAATGCCCAGACCTTGCCCGGCCTGTTCCGGCCGGACCTCAATGTCTCGACCGGTCAGCGGCTGAGCATGCTGCTGCAGTTGACGGCCTGGCACGAGTTTATTTTGCTGCCGGCAATGTGCGCGGTATTCATCGCCATGAGTCATTTGCTCAATCCATTTGATGCCGGGCTGGCGCTGCTGGCCGCGGGGGCGTCCTTCGCGGGCTTTTTGCTGCTCAATCTCGCTTTCTTTCTGATCAAGTTTCGCAGCGCGTGCGACTGGCGCGGCATTGTGCATCACTACCTGGTGCACCAGGGGGTTGCCTGGGAGGCCAATGCAAGCTGGATTGAGGCACTGCTGGGCCGAAAGCTCAGCTTTATCCGCACCAACAAGTTTCGTTCCTCAACAGCAGCACGGCTATCGCGCAGCGTCATTGTCGGGCTGTTGATTCACCTTGTGGTCACAGCGTACTTCATTCACTTGGGCTACCTGCTCCCGGCAACCTTGTTCCTGCTGGGGCATACGGTGCTGGTGCTCGGCCAGATTGAGCTGGTGCGGGTTTTCAGCCGCCCGGTAGTTTCCGAGGTACGCCATGACTACAGACCCTAATACTGCAATTGATATTCCGAGTTCAGGCTGCGCTGGACCAGAGATTGATGGCTGTCATTGTGGTTTCGTATTCGTAGAGGCTTTATGGAATCTGAACTTGCATTCTGGGATATGGCCATCCGGTTGATTGCCGCCGCTGGGTTCGCATCCGTCATTGGTCTGGAGCGTGAATTGAGAAAGCACCCCGCGGGACTGCGCACGCACATGCTCGTTTCGCTGGGGGCTGCGGCATTCCTGCTGGTCGGCTACGAGATTCTTTTCGAGATTGCAGAAGGTGCGGCATCGACCAATATTGACCCCACGCGTATTGTGGAAGGTGTCATCACCGGCATCGGCTTTCTTGGCGCCGGCAGCATCATTCAGGCCCGGGGCAGGGTGCAGGGCATCACGACCGGAGCGGCAATCTGGATTGCCGGCGCGATCGGCGTATCTTGTGCCACCGGCAATTTCGCGCTGGCCGCGATTCTGACCGCGCTTTCCCTGCTGATTGTTTTGGCGCTGGGCTACTTTGAAAGCAAGGTGCTGGATTCTGACTAATGTCGAAAGCCTGCCATCCCGGCTCGCTTGGAACCCCGTCTCATTGGCAAGCGTAGTTCTATCAGAAACAGACGATTGCCATTGCACGGAGGTTGCTTCAATGACACAGGTTGAAGAGCATTCGCTTTCAGACCCGCCGCTTGCGGACCCGTATCCCACGCGCCTTCGCCAGCGTCACAAACTGCTGCAGCGCGCTGATCCAGTCATTCATTCACCGGTTTCGAGTCGCTGGAACGGTCCTCTGGATGAGGCCTGTCTATCGCGCTATGAGCGTGACGGCTTTCTTTGGTTCGAGAGCTTTTTCTCACAGCACAGCATTGAGCCGTTTATCGAGGAGCTCAGGGAAATTGAAGGGAGCAAGGAATGGATGGAATCGGAGCAAGTCATCAGTGATCCGTCCAGCGGACGGGTGCGCTCGGTGTTTGCCATGCACCGGATTTCAAAAAGGTTTGACGAGCTGACTCGCGATGCCAGGATATTGGGTATGGCGCGCCAGCTCCTTGGTGACGACGTTTATATTCATCAGTCCCGCATCAATGACAAGTTCGGGTTCGAGGGAGGCGGATTCAACTGGCACTCGGACTTCGAAACATGGCACGCGGAAGACGGCATGCCACGTATGAGGGCGGTCAGTGCTTCAATCATGCTGACGGACAACAATGAGTTCAATGGTCCGCTGATGTTGATCCCCGGATCCCACCACTGGTTTGTTCCCTGCGTCGGCGAGACGCCGGACCAGAACTGGAAAAGCTCGCTAAAAGAGCAACAAATCGGCGTGCCTGATCAGCAAGCGCTTTCTGAACTGGCCGAAATTGGGGGTATTTGTGCGCCGAAGGGTCCAGCAGGATCTTTGCTGCTGTTCGAATGCAATACGCTGCATGCTTCCAATGAAAACATGTCGCCGTGGCCGCGTGCAAACCTTTTCTTTGTATACAACAGCGTGCAGAACGCTCTTCAGGAGCCCTATGCCGCCCCGGGCAGGAGATCGAACTTCCTGGCCGAGCGGGGGAAGCCGAAGAAACTGGAAATGAAAGAGCTGTACCCTTGCGCGCAGATGAGTAGCCATTCTTGAGGACCGTTTCACCGTTTGGGCAGGCAGACTTGGAGAAAGTTTGAGCCCGTCAGGAACTCTCGGCTCCTTTTGACCGTAGTACGCTATACAGAGATAGCAGGAGGATGCAATGAAAGTAAATGAAACAATGACACGCAACGTGGACACCATCAAAACAGGATCCCGGGTCAGTGAGGCCGCCCGTCACATGAAACAGCTCAATGTCGGATTTCTACCGGTATCCGATGAGCAGAATCTGAAATTGATCGGCGTGGCGACGGATCGCGATATCGTGTTGCGATGCATCGGCAGTGATCTGGACCCGAAGCAGACCCCGGTAGAGGATGTCATGAGCGACAAGGTGCTGTACTGCTTTGCGGATGACGACATCGAGTCGGCTGCAAAGAGCATGGCTGAGCAGCAGGTTTACCGGCTGGTTGTGCTTGACTCTCCAGAAACAAAACAGCTTGCCGGCATTGTGACTTTAGGCGACATCCGTCGTCACGGAGGCAGTGCGCCGGCAGAGTGGGCTTCGGACCAGATTGCCGGGCGGGTCTGAGTACGTATGACTTGCACCGCAAGACCACTGACTGGTGAACTTCAACAGCGAATCAGCTTGGAGACTTTTATGGATGCCATCGCAATGCTGACCAAAGACCATGAGAAGGTAAAGGAATTGTTTACTGACCTGGTTAAAACAACAAATCGCGCTGTCAAAAAGCGTGGAGAACTCCTGGAGAAGATCGCCACGGAGCTGAAAATTCATACCGCTCTGGAAGAGGAGATTTTCTATCCAGCTTTCAAAAAGGCTGGCAAAAAGGCCGGTGATGATACGCTTTACTTCGAAGCTCTTGAAGAGCATCGTGCCGTAGAAGACCTGATTCTTCCTGATCTCAGCAAGACCGAACCCGACAACAGCGCCTTTTCAGGCAGAGCAAAAGTGCTCAAGGAACTGGTTGAGCATCATGTCGCGGAAGAAGAGAAGGAGCTTTTCCCAAGAGCAAAGCAGCTTTTTGGCAAGGAAATGCTCTCGGAGATTGGCGAGCAGATGGCGGCCCGAAAGCGCGAGCTGAAAGCCAGCCTTTAATCCGCTCCCTACCGATGTGAAAGGGCCTGCGAAGCTGCAGGCCCTTTTCTTTATAAATCATCGTCGTCCAGGCGTACCGGCATAATGGTGAGCTCCTGTAGTCGCCAATCTGTTTCGGCTATTTTTCTGGTCATTTCGTCCAGCCGATCGGCCAGTTCCTCGTGGCCGTCGAGATCCACAAGAAGGGTTCCAAATATCAGATTCCCCGATTCACGCAGACGAACTTCGTGTCGGTTAACTTCCGGGAAGTGTGCCAGCGCTTCGGCGATTTCCCTTTCGAGATCAAGGGGTCTGTCTCGATCAACATCTGTTGGGCTGCTGTCCATGAGGTCGCCGATCGCAATTCGCAGGTTGCTGAATCCATCCTTGAGGATATCGAGCGCGATCAGTAGCGCAGCCGTTGCATCGGCCCACCAGAAGCCCAGACCGGCAAAGAGGATTCCGACGATACCGGCCAATGAAGTCATCCATTCGGCTTTGTTCATGGCTGCATCGGCATGCAGTGACTTCTCATGCAGGCTTCGGGCAAGACGTAGCTTCGCCGGTGCAAGCGCGATGGAAGGCAGCATGCTGTAAATCAGCGCAGCAATCATTACCCATCCTGACCATACATGGTGGCCGAAGAGGTTGTAATGACCAAAAGTTGGCCGCTCCATGGAGACCAATGTCATTGTGGAATCCCAGAGCGTGTATAGGCCAACGACCAGGATTGAAGCTGCGATGCCAAGAAAGGCAAGCAACGATGCCCGGGAATAACCGTATGGGAAAGCCTCGTCAGGCGGTCGGCGTCGAACGCGCAGCGAAATCAGGAAGACGATCGGCGGGAACATGGCCAGCGCATCGTCAATCAGCGCGGTTTTCATCAGCTGCGATGAGCCCATCGTCAGGTACATAATGACGAGCACGGTCGACTGCCAGACCACCATCACAATTTCAAGTTTGCGGGCGCTGGCGAGCTTGGCACGGTGTTCGTCGGGCAGACGTTCCAGCTTACGCGGCTTCATATGCCGGCATACTCATTCAGTAGAGCTTCAACGCGATCATTTTTTGCGTGGTCCAGCAGAAAACGCTCCAGTGTCATCAGCAGTGCGTGTTCGCCAGGTGGTACGGCCATGACGCGTTTAGTTGCGGGCAGCCTGGTGCCATGAGGCACCAGATTCATGTCGTGCAAGCGCCACAGGGGTGCGGCCATGGGCACATGCTCGGGCGACAGGCGATCCAGGGGACGGGCGACTGCGCCCTCGTCCATAAGGCTGTTGCGATAGCTGCTGCCGTAGCGGTAGTAAACCGTAATACCATCGAGGGATTCTGGCAGCTCGGCTGTGCTGCGACTGCCCACATCGGCTTTTTCCAGGTAGTAGGGCAGGGTCAGGCCAAGCCGCGGGCGCCACGGGTTGACCTCCTCAATTCCGCCGATTACCAGGTCCAGGTCGTAATTTTCCAGCGAAGTAAAGTGTCGGCTTTCGGTACCGACATGCCAGACTGGCCTGACTTCCAACTCCTGGGCAAATTCCGATATCAGGGCTATTTCAACGCCGCGTGGATTATCAGGATCATTCGGATCGACGAAAGTCCAGGGCGGATGGCTAATTACTCCAATGTGCAGCTCACCCTGTTCAAGAATGCGCGTCAGCGTGCCGTGCGTATCACGTGGATAAGGCTGACACGAAGTGATCAAGGAAAGCGCGTAAACAAGGAGAATGACCGCCCGAAAGGCGGTGTTTTGCGAAGATGAATCGTCTGGGGTATCGCTCACAGCGCAGTCCAGAGAAGGATGCCCAGAACAACGTAGACTGCTACTAGTGCGATTGATATCATCCCGACGAGCGACTGCGACATCGTGGAGATCGTGTGGACATCAAGCTGTGATAAAACGTTTTTGGTTCGTCGCCATGCCATCCAGACCAACAAGATTGCCGCAAGGATCAGGAGGCTGCTCGCCAGGTTCAGCCACCAGCCAGGGTTAAGGTCGCGGGCAAGTACAGGTACGCCGAGAGCGACTGCAACGCAGGCCATCGAAGTGCGCATCCAACCGGCGAAAGTGCGTTCATTGGCGAGCACCGTACGGTCCTCTGCCATGTCATTCTTGTTGTGCTTTTTACTCATGGAGATCAGCGACTCGACTGAAGTGCGTTCAGAAAGCCAGGCGCCGGGCGTGTCGCCTGGCGCCTGAATGCTGTCCATGTCTGGCTGGTATTAGAAATCGCCCCAGCCTTCGCGGTCGAATTCCGGTGCATTTTCCAACGTGTCCTGCGACACGTTGACTACCAGAACATAGTCGTCCGGATCCCAGTCGCCGCGGTTCATTTCATGGCGCTGTCCGTCGTTTGACAATGCAGCCGTCCGAGCTGGTTCATCGGTTGTGCCAAGAATCTCGTTACGACCGTCAAAAAGCCCGTTTTCGTCACCTGGCACCAGGTCAACGTGGTCCCAGTCCAGCGCGACATCCTTTTCACCTATACCAAGGAATCCGCCGACGGAAACAATCACACCGACCAGATTTCCGTCTTGGTCAATAATAATGTCCTCGACTTCACCGATCGTTTCATTATCGACTCGGCTGATGACATCGCTGCCTACCAGGCTGTCAACTGATACGGACTGTGCCGGTATGGTGGCCATGAAGTCGCCCGTCATAACGGCAGACCGTTGGTTGCTTCGGTTGTCTTCCGCCATTGCGGTTCCGAAAACAAACAGGGCTGAAACAAGCAGCATATATGGAATTTTCATGATTGACTCCTTTTAGCGGTTGAGAAAATCCTGGCGGTATATCGCCGGGTTGCATGGTATGTACGTTTTCAGCGCTGCTCCTGTTCCAGAAATATTCATGCCCGTCCTCTGGCAGATGCGTCAAGGCGTATTTCCAGCGCCTCAAATTGGGCTGCAGATGAATTTCGCTCTGATCAGGAACCCGTCCACGCGCTTTGACGTAATTCGGATGAAATGACTTGAAAGTTAAAGTCAAAGGCAAAGTCAAAGAGAAAGTCGGTAGGGGTATTTCAACAACCAAAGGAGAACGTCATGAACAGAGATCAAGTGGAAGGACGATGGAATGAGTTCAATGCCAAGGTCAAACAAGCCTGGGGCGAACTGACGGACGATGAAATCCGCCAGGCAGAAGGCAATATTGAAGAAATTGCCGCAAAAATTCAGAAGCGCTACGGTGACTCGAAAAATGATGCCACCCACAGACTCAATGAGATGAAGCGCGACCTCAATCAGTAGTAGTCGAGTCTGAGGGCGGGTACGCTCTGGCCCGCCCCGGTGATTGGTCCGGGGCGGGTTTTTTCCGTATGGAGGTTGCAAATGAAGAAGCTGCTATTACTTGTTCTTGGAGTAGGTGCCTTGGCGTGCCTTGCGTCGCTCGATTGGAGGCATGCTGCCGGGACGCCTCACGCCAGACAGGGCGACTTCAGGCCGAACCCAAGGCCTGCCGACTGGGATGAAGTTGATGAGGCCTCAGACGAGTCGTTTCCGGCGAGCGATCCGCCCGCCAATACGGGTGCAACGGTGGGCTAGGTTCCCTGGTACTTGCCCGTTCGAAATGTGAATTGCATTGGTAAGGATGTCAGGAACGCCATCCACATTGCGGCTGGCTTGACTGCGCTCCACGCGGCAGCCGCGTGGAGTGCTCAAGGCGACCCTGTGCGTGGTCCGTCGTCAATCAGAATCCCGCTTCCATTCGCCGCTTTCGTTCTTGCTGTATTCATTTTTGACCGCACTCCATGCAACCCGGTGGGCGGTTTCTTCACGACCTGCATCTCCGCGTCGATCTTTGGGCGATGCGTATTGCTCATAAGCCGAGTTGTATGCCTTGCGGTAGATGGTTTGGGCGCCCTGAGGCAGGTTGTCGGTGACTTGATCTGGCAGATCCTGATTTCTGTCGTAAGGCATGACGTTCTCCTGTTGCGCAGCTTGGAAAAATCTCAACACGTTAACCTGGCTATAACGTTTTCCAAACGTCGCTGATACGTCGTTGGGCGCTATAGTCGGTCAACGTTCCGGGTTTTGCACGTGCTGACCAGCATACGCTGCTGCCTGGCAGCGGGTTCCCGGCGAGGTCGAGAGAGAAAAAAAGCAAAAATTTGAGGTTTTTTGGAACCAAACCCAATTGGCATGCGTAACATCAGATACAGTGTAGTTGTAATCATCGTGGTTGAAACCACGCAGAGACACCAAAAATATAAGCAGACTGGAAGATCATCAGAAAATCGACGGCTCACAGTTTGCACGATCTAAAACAACCCATGTCTTTTTTGCGGTTGTGTCCGGCGAAGAGCGATAGGCGAAAGGCCAGAAACTTCACCCCGGGAGCAATGTTGCTCCCAGGACACATTTTCAAATGGAAGCAGACATGAGATCAACAAGATCAATTTCAGACGGACATCCCCCTCTCCCCGGCTGGTGCGAAGAGGGTTCCAAGCTACGTGCCGAGATCGGCGAAGAGTTGCCGCATCTGCGTCGCTATGCGCTCTCTTTGACCCGTTGTCCGGCAGAGGCCGACGACCTGGTTCAGTCTTGCATCGAGCGAGCGCTGGCCCGAGAAGCGCAGTTCGATCAAGAGCGACGCCTCAGGCCGTGGCTGTTCCGGATTCTGCATAATCTTCATGTATCCAATATTCGGCGCCGGAAAAGAGAGTATGAGCAGCTGCGCAAACAATCAGATAACGACGGGGTTGCGGGAAATCAGCAAGAGTATTGCGATCTTGATGCTGCCGGCAAAATGCTTGCCAAGCTGCCATCGGATTACCGCGAAGTTTTGCTGATTGTGTGTGTCAGTGGGCTTTCGTATCAGGAGGCTGCAGCGGTTCTGGAGGTTCCTGTCGGGACCGTTCGTTCTCGTATTTTTCGGGCGCGCGAGCAGTTACGACAGCAATTGAGCCCTCGTTCACATGAAGCTATCTGAACCTGAGGTCTGGCAAAAAAATGGTGCAGATATGGAACCTGTAGCCGGCTGCGACGTAGTTAATGTAATGAAATCCTTTGAACCGAAGCAGGTCTTCGGTAAAATTGGCAGTGGTTATCGGGCAAATCTTCTGAGTCGCGGGTTTGCGAAACAAGGTTTGCAAAGTTGCATCGCCTCTCCAGGCTGGCCGTCTTGCACCCAAAATGATTGCGGGATGCAAACAAGCCAGGCCCAGGAACGCCATGCCATTTTGATCAAGGGGTGCACCATGAGCTTTTCAGGATCAGACGCAGTGTTTATTCCCATCGACATGGAACTATTGAGCGCTTACGTGGACGGTGAGCTCGATTACAAGACTGAAGCGGAGGTGGAGAGCTGCCTGCTGGAGAGTCCCCAGGCGCAGGCGATTGTCGATCAGTATCGTCGCCTGGACAAGCTTCTGCACCAATCATTTGATCCGTTGCCGGCAAAGACGAGCCGATGGCGCGCAAATGGCAGACAAGCGAAACGGCGCCACGCTTGAAAGAGCAACCCGTCTGATCCCTCCTGATAAATCGCCCTCGCAGACTTGCAGAGGTAAATTTCGTCATTCCCGAGCAAACGGAAGTGTGAGTGTCGGCTACGACTGTTCAGATATCGCGCGACATGATGTCGCGCACTGCTGGCAGGCTTCGACACAGGACTCCATCTCACCGATGTTCTCGCAATCTTCAGCGCACTGCTCACAGGCGTCCGCGCAGGCACGGCTAATTTCCCAATGAGTTCCATGCCCGATCAGCATGACGTTGGCGGTCGCCTGACAGATCTCTGCACATGCGAGCATCATTCTCAGATGGGCCGGGTCGGCATGCGCGCCGCCCTGGTCCAGGCAGAAATTCATCGCCGTGTGCAGGCACGCCTGATGGCAAGCCGTGCAGTGTTCGATACAGGTTTTCAGGTCGTGTTCTTTCATGAGCTGCCTCGGGTGTGGAAAACCAATTATTTCGCCCGCGCTGACTTGGCTGCTTTGGGGCGGAGGTTCTTCTGTCAATATCAGCTCGCGACCGGCGTGCCGCCGTTGACATGAATCACCTGGCCGGAGATGTAGGACGCATCTTCGGAGGCAAGAAATACGTAGGCCGGCGCAACCTCCGACGGCTGGCCCGGGCGTCCTATCGGGGTAGAACGGCCGAATTCCTCGACGTGATCGGCGTCAAAGCTTGCCGGAATAAGAGGTGTCCAGATCGGTCCCGGTGCGACGGCATTGACAAGGATGCCCTTGCCGGCCAGATCGCTGCTCAATGAGCGAGTAAAGCCGACAATCGCACCTTTGCTGGATGAATAATCGATCAGATACTTGCGCCCCTGGTAGGCCGTGACACTGGTGGTATTGATGATCCGTGCGCCTTCTGTCAGGTGCTCAAGAGCGGCTTTGGTGATGTAGAACATGGAAAGCACATTGGTCTGGAACGTCTTTTCTACCGTTTCCAGCTCCAGATCCTCCAGGCCCTGACGAACGTGCTGCTCGGCGGCGTTGTTCACCACAATATCGATCTGGCCATAGTGGTCAAACACTTGTCCTACAGCACTTTTGGCGAAGTCCGAGTCACCGATATCGCCGCGGATCAGCAGGCATTCGGCGTCCTCACTTTCAACGAGCTGCTGAGTGCGTTTCGCATCGTCATCTTCACACAGATAGATGATGGCCACGTTCGCACCTTCACGCGCATAATGCACGGCCACAGACCGGCCAATCCCTGAATCTCCTCCCGTGATCAGCGCAATCTTGCCCTGCAGCTTGCCGCATCCTTGATAGCCCTCGCGGATGACCTGCGGCTGCGGCGTCATGTCAGACTGGCTTCCGGGCAGCGATTGCTCCTGTCCGGGAGGGTTTGGGTCTGGTGCGCCTGGATTGGTCATGGACTTGCCCTGGTGTGAGCTCTACTGTTTCCTACGCCTCACTGCCGCTGTGGTTCCGCCGATCGCGGCGCTTGATTACTTGCCAGACCGCCGGCGTTTCGGATTCGATTGCGACTGAGAGTCCGACTCGCCAGCCTGCAGGTCCGCCAGTGTGTGCAGAAACTGCTTGCTGTACCCGGCCGCGATACCTACGGCAAACGACGCTATGGACGCCTTGCCCGGGTTCTTCCGAACCCAGTCGGCCAGCGCGGAGTCCACGTGGCTTTCGAGATAATTTTCTAGTTCTTCGCCGATTCGGACGTTATTGCCAGCCTGCCTGGCTTTGCTCTCACGGTCACGGGATGTCGAGGCCCTGTACGCCTGAATGACCCGCGTGACGGCCAGAATCAGGAAAATCAGCAGGAGCCCGCAAACTGCTACTGCCAAAGCCGCCAGATCAGGTGGCAAGCTCTTGCGAAAGGCAAAATAGCCAGCCACGCTGAGAAAGGCAAACACACACAGCCCTACCGGTATGATCAGTATGGCTACAAGGGCACGTTCCTCCAACCGCTGCTTGATTGAATGAAGCATAGAATTACGCCGTTGGCCAGCCAGGTTCAGCGGTCGAGCAGCTTGCCGAGGATGAAACCGGCACCGAGCGCGACTGCGACGCTGCTCATTGGGTGATGCTCGATTTTTTCTTCAAGCATTTCATGAGCCTGACGGGTCCGTTCCTGGGAATGCCTAGCCAGCGCGCTCAGATGCTCTTTCCCTTCCCGAGGGGCGACGCGCGCGAGATTGGCAACGGTGCCACCCATTTTGGACAGTTCGTCTTTCAGGGCTTTGAGCTCGTCGCGAAGTTCCTGAATTTCCTTGTTGGTTCCGGTCGCCATGATGTCTCCTGCGATTACAGCGTGTGTGGTTGATATACGCTGTGGGGGCGCGCAAAGTTCCGCGATGGGGTGGCCGCTGTTGACAGCCTCTGGTGATGCCTGGGTGCATGCACCAGAGGCCGTTGATCCTGCGTCCTTACTGCCATCAACGGCCGCTTTTGAGCTTGCGCACGTACATGCCCAGCCGCGGCTGCTGTTCCGCATAGCCGCTCTCGCCGATTTCGGGGAAAACCCACTCCTCACCGTTCCAGGTGACTTTGCTGTAGCGCGGTTCGCCCGGGTTGAAGATGACTTCGCATTGACCGCCGGAACTGTCGTCCTCTGTCACTTCAGTCACCATGCACTCCTGATGGGCTACCTTGATCCATTCGCCGGGTTTGATATGTGGTCTGTCAGCCATGATGCCTAAACCTCCTGTTGAAATGAACGTACATTTAGAGAGATACCCCTTCGGAACGATGCTTGCGTATTGGGCCGCATAATTCACCGGCCGGGTTTGAATTGCTTTCAAGCTGGTTCATGCGCTGCAGCCAAAGTCCGGTCAGGGCCAGCGCCGCGGCGCTGTAGATCAGGCCACCCGGAACCCACATCAGCAGCCCGGCAAGCTGCTGATCCGAAAGCTGGTCGAAGCCGGCAAAACCGGCCGGATGCTGTGGGTACAGCAGTTGCGGAGCAAACGTCATCAGCGCACCGAGCATCCCGGTGTGCATCATTGTCAGTACTGCCAGCAGCGCGGCCAGACCGAACCCCGGCTGCCCCAGCCGGCCGGGCGCGATCAGGCTCCACCAGAACCACAGGCCAGTCGTAAAGAACAGCAGGTGCTCAGCGTCGTGAACCAGCTTGTAGACCAGCGCCAACTGGTAGGGCTCGGGGAGGTGCCACAGCCAGATCACGGCCCCGTGGACGATGAAGGCAGCCAGCGGTGTGCGGCCGGCGCCGGCGTAGATTCGTCCCAGCAGCGGGCCGATTCGGCGGCGCAATCTCAGCGGCAGCGCCTGCATGTACTGCGGCATGGGCCGGGCCAGCAACAGCATGGGCGGGACCACGGCGAGCAAGAGCATGTGCTGGACCATGTGTCCAGCCAGGCTGGCGTCCTGCCATGACTCGATCGGGCCGACCAGTGCTACGGCCAGTAACAGCCAGCCGCCCAGCATCAGCACCGGGCGCCAGATGGCCGGCCGATGGCGAGACCGGATCCAGCCGATGACATAAGCTACCAGAGCGATGCCGAGCATCCACAGCACCCAGTCGCCCGTATGCTCGCTGACCGGATGGGCCAGCGCCGGAGAAGATACGGCGCCTGCGATCAACAATGCGATCAGCCGCTGCATGGAGTCACCATCAGAATCGGCGTCGCCAGCCACAGTAGGGCGATAATCGACAGCGCCAGCACCAGCCCTTCCAGGCGATGACAAAATTGCTCGACGGCTCGGTCGGGCGCCTCGGCTGCGGGTAATGGATGCCGGAACCATCGCCACATCAGCCAGCCGAGTATGGCCAGGTGCAGCAGTGCCAGAGTGAGCAGCAGCACGGTGACCGGATGGACTGATCCGGAAGAAGCGCCAAGGAGCGAGCAGGCGCGCGACTGTCCGGCGTATAAAAACACCAGCGCGCTGGCCCAGATGAGCATCCCGGCGATGATCCGGAGCAGTCGTCGAATGGCCCTGCCCGCCGCGGTCATGTTCCCGTCCCCAGCAACATCGGCAGCCCCTGCACCAGGATGATGGATATCACGATGAGTCCGGCGCTGTAGAGTGCCCATAGGCGCACAACGCGCAGATCCTGGCTACGCAATGGAGAAACGTAGCCGGCTCGGCAGCGCAGCCAGGCAAAGACTGAAAACACCGCCGCGAGCAGGGCGTGCAGACCGCAGTAGCCGAGCACGACGGCGGTGACCGCCGCATAGGCGTGGGAGGTCGGCGGTGGCAGGTCGTTGACGATCGGCCAGGCGAGGCCGAGACAGCTCAGTAGCCACACGACGGCTGCCATCAGCAGCGGCGGCCCAGGTGAGCGATGGTCGGCGTTGCGCTGAACGGAGTCATGAACGGCAAAAGCGCCCAGCACGGCGGCCAGGGCGGTGGCCGGCGCCAGCAGCCAGCCGCTTTCGATAAACCGCTCCGGCGGCCAGCCCGGCGTTACGGCCCACAGGTAGAGGTAGCCGAAAATCAGTGAGATGTAGAACGTGGCGCTGAACAGCAGGCTGCCGAGCATGCCCCACCAGCCCGGTGCATCGTGGACCTGGGGATGGAGCGGCAGCCTGGTGCCATCGCCGGCGGCCTGCAATGGCCAGTCGCGATCCAGGCCGCTTTCCCAGGCCCAGCGCAGCAGACCGCCCGCTGCGGCGATGACAGCAACGGCCGCCACTGCGTAGAGCTTGAACAGAAATGCCAGAAAGAACACGGCCAACAGCCCGGCACTCAGCAGCGGCAGCAGCGTTGGTCCCGGCAGCAGGATGATCTGATCGGGCCGGCCGGAAATCGGGTCGACGCCCAGAACTTCCCGCCAGCCGTGGCGCGGGCGCGCCAGCAGGCCCCGGCTTTCGCGCATGGTTTCCAGCCAGTGCGGTTGATGCCACAGCGGCTCGCGGCTGGTGACCGCGACCAGGCTGGCGAAATTGTAGTTGGCCGGCGGGTGGTCAAGGCTCCACTCCAGCGTGCCGGCCTGCCAGGGGTTGGTTTCGCTCTGGCGGCCGGTGCGTAGCCTGACGATGAAGTCAAGCAGAAAAACGGCAAAGCCGATGGCCAGGATAAAACTTCCGACCGTGCTGAGCAGGTTCAGGCCGCCCCATCCGGACGCCTCGCTGTAGCTGTAGACGCGGCGCGGCATACCGGCCAGCCCGGTAAAATGCATGTGCAGAAAGGTCAGATTGAAGCCGGCGAAAATCAGCCAGAACGCCCATTGGCCGAGGCGTTCTGACGATGTGCGGCCGGTCATCAGTGGAAACCAGTAGTGGGCGGCTGCCAGCAGTGGAAACACGAAACCGCCGATCAGCACGTAGTGCAGGTGCGCGACGACGAACTGGGTGTCATGCGCCTGCCAGTTGAACGGCACCAGAGCCAGCATCACCCCGGTCAGGCCGCCGCAGACGAACACGAACAGAAAGCCGAACAGGTAGAGCATTGGCAGCCTCAGCCACGGGTCTCCCTTCCACAGCGTGGCCAGCCAGGAAAAAAACTGGATGGCGGTTGGAATGGCCACGAACATGCTCGCCGCCGAAAAGAAGAACAGCGACAGCGCCGGAATGCCCACCGTGAACATGTGGTGGACCCACAGTCCGAAACTGATGAAGCCGATGGCAATGGCCGCCCCCACAACCCAGGTATGGCCCACCAGCGGCCGCCGGGCGAAAGTGGGGATCATGATACTGACCGCTGCCGCCCCCGGCAGGAAGATGATGTACACCTCCGGATGCGCAAACAGCCAGAAAAGATGTTGCCACAGCAGCGGGTCTCCGCCCAGCGCCACGTTGAAGAACGGCCATCCGAAAGCCCGTTCGATCTCAAGCAGTACCGAGCCCAGTATCAGCGGCGGAAATCCGATCAGTATCATTGCAGCAGTCACCAGCATGTACCAGGCGAACAGCGGCAGCCGCACCAGCGACATACCGGCGGTACGGACTTTGAGCACGGATGCGATAACGCCAATGGCGAACGCAATGGCCGAGACCTCGATGAAAGTGATGCCGATCAGCCAGACATCGGCATTGATCCCGGGGGTGTACTCCTTGCCGGTCAAGGGGGTGTACATGAACCAGCCGCCGTTGGGGGCCACATCCAGTACGAGTGCACCGAGCAGTATCAGTGCGCCGAACAGGTAGCACCAAAACCCGAACGCGCTCAGACGCGGAAAGCACAGATCGCGCGTGCCAAGGAACTTGGGAAGGAAATAAAGCGCCAGACCCTCGATCATCGGGATGGCGAAAAGGAACATCATCACCGTGCCATGCATGGTGAAAATCTGGTTGTAAGCGGCGTGATCCAGAAAACTGTTGTTCGGAATGGCAAGCTGGGCGCGCATCAGCATCGCCAGCAGCCCGCCCACTGCGAAGAATCCCAGGCTGACGAATATGAAGCGTTGGCCGACAATCGTGTGGTTGACGCTTGCTGATCGGCCCCAGCCAGGCGGCGTGCCCCAGTTCTCTTCTAGCGTTTTGCGCCAGCGGCGCGGGTCCGTGGCAGGCTCGTTCACGGCTGTTCCTTTACGGATTGCGCGGTGGTTCGAACGGCTTCGGCGTCGGGAGTTTGCCGGTCCGACGTACCCTGCAGCTCGCTGTTCGCCCCGGCCAGGCTCTGAAGGTGCGTCTGGAAATCGTCTGTCTCGTGGACTTCCACCGTGAAATCCATATGGGTGTGCTGCGCACCGCAGAATTCGGCGCAGTGACCGCGCATGCGACCGACCCTTTCCGGATGCAGCCGGATGGTGTTGACCCGGCCCGGCAGCGCGTCGATCTTGCCGGCCAGGTTCGGTACCCAGAACGAATGGATCACATCAACGCTGGTGACGTGGATATTCACGGCCCGGTCCACCGGCAGGTGCAGCTCATCAATCGTGTACAGCGACTCCTCACCCGGTCGCAGGTATTCGAAATGCCACCACCATTGGTGAGCAGTCACGCGAACCTCAAGCTCGGCCGGGCCGATTGGCAGCATGGAGTGCCCGGCACGCACGCCATAGATCAGCAGCATGATGGTGACGGCCAAAGGCACCGCAATGCCGCCCCACAGAATGATGCTGCGCCCCGAAGGCCCCACTGGCCCGCGCGAGCGACGCAGCGCCGCATGCAGGCCCAGCACCGTCATTGCAACCATGAACACTCCGGTACCTGCCAGCATCACCCAGGTGATCCAGGCAATGTCGGCCGCTGCCCGTCCGCCAACCGTGAACATTGAGGACTGGCCCTGACAGCCGACCAAAAGCAGTGCCGACAAACCCGCGATGCTAGAATAAATTCCATGCGAGCGAAAAATGAAGGTGCGGATCGAGAAAGCCGGATGGCGATTGCCGGACATCCGCTGCACGCCATGCTGAATACGTTTCCGATCGTTTTCGTAACCGTTCTGGTGCCGAGTGATCTGGCCTGGATCATCACCGGGGACCCTTTCTGGGCCCGCCTTTCGCTGTGGCTGGCGGGCGGCGGCGTGGCCACGGGGGTGGTTGCCGGAGCTGTCGGAGCCATCGACTTTTTCCTGATACCGCAGGCGCGTCGGCTGCATCAGAGCTGGAGTCATTTCATCGCGGCCGTGATGCTGATCGCCATCGTGTTCGTCAACTGGGCGCTGCGGCTGGGTGATCCCACCGGGCTGATTGTGCCCTGGGCGTTCATGCTCTCGGCTCTGGGTCTGCTGATGGTCGTCGTGGCAGCCTGGCTTGGGGCCAACCTGGTGTTTGATGAGAAGATCGCCATCCCTGAGGAGGGCGAAGAAACCGAGGGCAGATAGAACGGACCAACGGCAACTCATACCGGCTTTCCCGTTACCAGATAGATGACAATCAGCATCAAGATACCAATCGGCAGCAGCAGCAGCAGGTGCAGAGCGGAACGTCGCGAGCCCGGTTCGCCGTTGAGCCGGTTGGCCAGACGGCCGCAGTAGACGTGGATCAGCACCATTCCGGCCACCGCCCATAGTTTGATTACCAGCCAGCCGCCCAGCGAAGCGGCCATCAGCACCAAAGCGCTGCCTGAAAGCACCGCGATAACGGCCGCCGGAGACGCCAGAGCGTTGTAGACCAGCCGGGTTCGTCCGCGCAGGCGCACATAGGAGGCTTCATCGCGGACGGCTGGATAGCCGGCGAACAGGCCCGGCAGGTAGAGCAGGGCGGCGCACCAGATCATGATGGCTGATATATGCAGCAGCTTGACGCCGATGTAGGTGTTCACAGTGACCGCAGCAGTCGATCCCAGGCGCCGTAGCTGCCCGTTATTGGTCCTCTGCGCAGGCTGAGCGCGATTACGGCGGCACCACAAACGATGCTTGACAACAGCGCTGCCAAATCAGCGCCGTAGACCCAGGGAGTGATCAGCAGCGCGGACCCCAGAGGGATGAGGGCCAGACGTATGGGGCGTGCCGTTTCGGCCAGCGCCACGATGGAAACGGCAATGACCAGCGCGCCGACCAGATGATCCCAGTTGGCCATGCCGCCGGTGCTGCCCAGCGTGAGGCGGGTGGACATAAGCCAGATGCCGATCAGTAGGCACAGGACCAGATTCCACGGCACGCTGAGGCCGCTGGTGAAAGTGTCTCGAATAATTGCTGTCGGTCGGCGTGCAAATTCCGCTTCATCCGATTCGTCGTAATCTTCATCGGACGGATCGTCGGCATCACCGGTAAAGAAGATCTTCAATATCGGGGCACCGGCACGGTAACGCCGATGGAGAAACTGTCCGGTCGCGACAAATTCATTGAACGCATAGGCGATCTGCAGCAGCATGGCTGCCGCCATCATCAGGCACAGGGTGCACCAGGTGCCGATAACGATCGGCTGAATGACGATGAAGATAATTGATACCGCACCAAGCGGCACGATCAGTACACCGAACAGCGCCACCAGCCAGGGCATGCTGCGCCAGCGATGCGCTGCACCGGCCAGGCCAATCAGAACCTCCAGCAGATAGACGGTGCTGCCCAGACCGGCATCGGCGATTGGCCATGCCTCCGAAACGTCTGATGTGGTGATGTCTTCCGTGCCGTTGAGCCCAGGCCGGGTTCCGGAGAAAAATGGCTCCCACGCTCCATCGATATGGCCGAGCTGATAGGCTGCCAGGTAGCGGGCCACAAAGAAGCCGATCAGGGCAAGAACGATCACCGGCATTCGCTGCACCCAGCTCGACGGATTGTTATCCCATCCCGGCGGTGTGACGGGGCCGGGAATGAATGCTGAGGGCGATATGCCGGGAGCCGGGCGTATCAAGATGGAAAGACCGATGGCGGCCGCTCCGATGATTGTGTTGTTGAGGTAGGCCGCCGCACTCTCTGTCCAGAATACCAGCGGGGCAAACAGCAGCCAGACCCCGATTACGGCGCAGGCCCACCGCGACCAGCTTTGGCGCCAGGACAGCGCCATCAGGCCAAAGCCGATCAGCAGCAGACCCGACAATAGGTCACTGTAGAGCAGCGGAGTCGTGCCATAGCCAAGTGTCGGCGGTGCAGCCATCAGCCAGGCACCGAGTACGATCACCAGCAGGCGTGCCCACAGCGACTGCTGATGCTGCTCCTGATAGCTCTGATCATGCTGCCGGAAAAGGCGGTGCGGATCAGCGCCTTGCCGGTTAGCTTCGGCCATCCAGTGAGGCGGGGTGATGCCGTTTGCTTCGTACCAGGCGTGGGGGTCGGCCTTGAGATTGGCCACCAGAGTGGCCAGCCTGTCGTACAGATTGTGACGCGGTTTCCAGTCCAGCTGTTCCCTGGCCCGGGCGATATCCACGTCATAGTGATCGCCCGCACGGTCGATCATGAAGGGGCGGATGAAGGGTTTCTCGCCCTGATCAAAATCATCCGGCACGATAGGCTCGGCCTGTTCCTCGGCCCATGCCCCGGCCTTGGCAATGGGTGCCGGAACCTGCAGTGTCGTCCAGTTTTTCTGGCCGTGAATCAGCTCACCAAGTCGGTTCTGAACCGCATCATAACTTTCGCAGCGCTCCTCACCGATCAGGATTTCATTGTGCTTGGGAAGGCGTGCGCGCCGGTCTATCGTGCGCCGGAACGCGTCAATCATGTCTTCCTGGTGCAGGAAGGCTTGTCCGACTGCCGTGTTCGCAGCGTACAGGTGGCTTTTAAGACTGGCCTCGTAAATCCGCGCGATCTGTTGGGCAAGCAGCGGCACGCATGTGGTGTCGCTATACAGTCCTGCCAGACGAAGCAGGGTATAGGGCATGTCACCGGAGTGTTCACGAATCACGCTTTCAGTTTCAGCTTTCGAGCGCGGATAGACCCAGGTCGGTGCAACCGGCGAGTCCTCATTGATCTTGCTGCCGGGCACACCGGGTTCATGCACCAGCATCGTGCTGGAGTAGATAAATCGTTCCACGTTGAAGTGACGCAGGGCGTCAAGCAGATTGCGCGTGCCTTCCACATTGACGGCCTGGTAGGCCGGAGAATCCTTGCCCGAGAAATCGAAATAAGCGGCCAGATGCACCACGGCCGCAATGTCACGCCCCTGCCGTCCGGCTATGTTGTTCATGGTCCCGCGCACGGAGTGCGGCGAGGTCAGGTCAAACTGGTAGCTGTCATCCGCCTCGTCGGAAGAATTGATGTCCAGCCCTATAACACGGTATTTTTTCTTGAGAGCGCGGGTGAGTGAGCTGCCAAGATTTCCGGCTGCACCAGTGATCAATATGGCCGGCCTGTGCTGCTGATCCTTCATCGCCATCACGCCTTCTGTCTGATGCGGGTGAGTTGCTGATGATGTGCACGGGAATCGCGCTTATTTGCGGTCTACGAACCTTTGGTCGCCGACCTGTTCGGCGCAGTGTGCGCAACAATAGACTGCATCCCTGTTCTCTACACCGTGGCCAATGATATGGCAGCCGCAGTGTGCACAACGGGGAGCCAGCTCATGAATTGCACATTCAAAAGAATCGAACTCATAGCGGCCCTCACTCGTGATGACCGTGAATGTCTTGTCATACGTGTTGCCGCAGGTGACACAAATACCCATTTTGAATTCCTCTCGTTTGAACAGGCGCTTTGCCGCGCTGAAATCTGCCGTCTGCAGGGTGGTCAGTTCAGGCACCCTGCGCCTGTTTCGTGAAGAGTTTTCTAAGCTTATGTCTGGGATATACGCCTGCCGGAGAGCTATGGTTCCATCCGCCATTTATATGGCAGAAAATGGCAGAAATCAGTGGACAAATTGCTTGGCGCGGGTTTAGGGTTGTGCTTCGAGGGGTATCAAAGTCTCAAGGAGTCAGACATGTTGAGTTGGGCACTGATCTTTCTGGTTGTTGCACTCATCGCAGGCGTACTCGGCTTCACCGGCATTGCCGGCACTGCAGCCAATATCGCCTGGATTCTGTTTGTGGTCGGGCTGGTCGTGGCCGTGGTGCTGTTCATAGCAGGCCGAAGGCCAACCGTCTGACCACAGGCTTTCAGTGCAAGCCGAAGCAGCCTCAGATGTTCGGCCAGGTCACGCATTGACATCGGTTTGAGTTACCAGGCGTGGCCTGGTCGGCATCGGTCGGCGGGGCTGAACCGCTGACCATGATGGTTGCCGGTCAAGTGTGGCACGTTTCCAGCCAGTTGAGAAAGGCTTGATCGACTTCCCGCGCCTGCCCGCACAACGCCTCGATCTGTTCGGAGCTGACGCGTTCTCCGGCGGCCAGGCGCTTTTCAAACTCGCGGAACCGGCCGGCCAGCCCAGTCGCTCCAAAGCTGGCGGCACTGCCCGACAGGCGGTGGGCCAGGTCGATCTGGGTCTGGCGCTGGTTTGAATGCAGTGCTTCGATCATTTCCGTGCAGCCCTGAGAGAAGCTTTCGCGGAAGCGCTCGTGGAACATCCGGCAAAACCCCGGTCGCTGAGTTTCCAGCAGGGTCAGCTCGGCCAGATGCCGGGGGTCGAGAATATCAGGCTGGATCGAATCTGCGGTGAATTCATTGCTGCTGTTTTTCATGATTGCCGAGAGGAATAGAGAATATAGCCTTGCTGGTAGAGTCCTTCCAGTATCCAGCCGTTTTCGCCGTTCAGTTCGAAGCGTTTCTTCAGGCGACTGATGTGCGTGTCCACGGTGCGGGTCGGCACCGAGCCGGTGGTGCGCCAGACGTGAGCCAGTAGCGCTTTGCGCGAGCACACCTGGCCTTGGCGCTGGAACAAAAAACTGAGCAGGTCGAACTGCTTGGGCGTGGCCTTGACTTCGCAGCCGTGAAGTATCCCCCGCCGCTCGCCGGGAATGAGTTGGTAGGGCGGAAAGCTCATCCGTTCGCGCCGCGGGAAGTAGCTGCGGCGTAAAACGGAATGGACGCGCGCCAGCAGCTCGCGGCGCCGGAAGGGCTTGACCAGAAAATCATCGGCGCCGCTGAGCAGCGCTTCCTCAATCCGGGTTTCATCGTCCTCGCGGGTAATGAAGATAATCGGCAGCGGGCTGTTGTGGTCCTCGCGCAGGCTGCGGGTCAGGTCCAGGCCCGATTCTTTGGGCATGTGCCAGTCCAGCAGCAGCAGATCGACCAGCTCCAGGCTGCGGCTGCGGCGGAAATCGGCAATCGACTCGAAGGCGACGGTTTCAAAGCCGGCTCCGATCAGGGTTTGCTGGAGCAGCGCCAGATGGACCGGGTCATCGTCGATCAGGCCGATGATTTTTGGCGAAGTGGGCATGAATGATCAAATTTCCCTGCGGCAGATTTCCAGTGCAGATTCAAGCGCAGCCGCAACGCTCGTCCCCGGCCGTTCGATTACCTTATAGTGACTATGCGCGGAATACCAGAGCGCCAAGCGCGCCGGACCGTGAAAAGGGGTTGCACGTTTCGTCAAGTTTGCAATTTGTAACATCCCCGCCTGTTGCTGGCCGGGGGGCGACTCTAGAATGAAACCGTGGCTCTGCCAATGGGGCAGAGTCGTCTGAGATTCGGGCCGGTGCCCGAGTCAGCGGGCGGTTTGTGTGCTTGACAAGTTCAACGTAATCAGGGGATTTACCATGTTCAATCGGATGGCGGCGCTGGTCGCGTTTTGGTTTGTTGCAGCGGCTGTGTCGGCTGCCTTTGCTCAGTCTGTTGATCTGACTGAAACGGTGCCAGAGGAGTCCTTGCTCGGCGAGCAGTTCTGTTTCAGTACGGATGTCACCAATGCGGGCGCTCCCGGATTTGGCCCGTATCTGCGTCTGGTGCTGCCGCCGCATCTGAGCCTGGATTGGGCCGATGTCTTTGACGATGGCACGGCCGAGTTTATTGGCGTTTTTGCGGTTGATCCCGATGACCCGGGCGCGCCGGAAACCGATCTGAACGATCCGCGCATCAATCAGCCGGTCACCGGGCCGGTTGGCTACTCCTATTACAACCTGGTGCTGCCGGTTGGCGGCATCGTCGACGGCGGCCCGCCGCTGCCGATCGAGATCTGCCTGACCATTAAACTGGACGCCACCATGGGCGAGCCGCTGCCGATCGAGCTGACGCCGGTCTACCAGTTTGGCGACACGCCCACCGGTGCCAACGGTCCGATCGTGGGTGATCCGGTCGAGCAGACAGTCAGCCCCACCGTCCTGCTGCTGGAAAAAACCGACACCGCGCCCGAATCCGAGCGCCCGCCGGGCCCGAGCTGGCCCTACACCTATGCTCTGAGGGTTGATATTGCCAATACCGCAACCATCAATCCGCTGACGATCAGCGATGTGCTGCCCGATGAGCTGCAGTATCTGCCCGGTACGGTGAACATTGCCGGCGGCACGTCGTGCAGCGTGACGCAGGAGCCTTCGGGCAGCGTTCCGGGCGGCAATCTGGAAGTCGTGTGTACCGGCAATACCGTCGGCACCAGCGCAGATGACGATGTGGTCGTGACCTATCAGGGCTATCTGGTCGATATTCTTGACGAAACCTTCTGCGAAACCGCGCCGATCATCAATAACGCCTCGGTGCAGGCCACTTATGTTGATCAGGGCAGTGTCGCCATTCCCCTGCCGCAGACCTTTGATGACAATCAGGTGACGGCCAAACATGTCGCCATCCAGAAATCAGCCAGCCCCGAGGAGATCATTCCCGGCAATCTGATCAACTACAGCTACGCCATCCAGGTGAGCGATTTCGGCAATGTGTCGGAGCTGGTCATTACCGATGTGCTGGGTGACGGCATTGAATTTGATGCGTCGAGCGTGAGCTTTACCGTCGATGGCGGTGCGCCGGTCAGCGTCACACCGACGGTTACCGTGGTCAATGACACCACCGTGGTCATGGATCTGATGGCCGCCTGGCAGGCAGCGACCGGCGACACCCAGTTTGACGCCGGCAGCGCAATTTCCCTGAACTATCAGGCGGAAGTACTGCAAATCTATCGCGCCAGCGGGCAGCCGGTGCTGGCCTCCGACCCCCTGCACAACTCGGTGGTGGCCGATTATGATTTGCTCGAAGGCGCGAGCGCCTGCAGCGACGGCAGCGCGGCGACGATTCGGGTGGCGCCGATTGCGATTGAAAAATCGGTGGTCAATCCACAGCCGCATTACGAAGCCGGCGATGTGGTGATTTTCCGCCTGCACATGGATGTGCCCTCGGGCGACAGCCGCGGCATTCGTTTCGTCGACTTTTTGCCGCTGCCGGTGCTCAAGGCGGCCGATGTAAACCTGAATTTCAGCTCCAACCCGGCTGATTGTGCCAATGGCTCAGCCGGCATTTGCATCGGCCCCAACGACAGCATGGGCCTGACCCCGGACAGCATCACGGCCGATGTTGCGCAGAATTCCGTCATGATTGAATGGCCTGATCTGGATACCACCTCAGCCCAGGTGATCGAGGTCGATCTGCATGCCACGGTGACCAACGATCCATTTGCCGACGACCTGTTTCTGACCAATATCTTCCAGGCCAGCACCGAGAACACGCCGGGTGATGTGGCCGCCGGCATCGGGCCGGTGAAGATTCGCATCGGCGCGCCGGCGCTGGAGCTGACCAAGGGCGTGATCGCCACCAGCGGTAATGGCGTGATCGATCCGCCGGCGGGCAGCGAGTTTCCCGAAAACGGCGATATCGCCGAAGTCGAAGCCGGCGATGAGATCACATTCCGCCTGACGCTTGAGAACATGGGCCGTGCGCCGGCCTTTGAGGTCACCGTGTTCGACGAAATGCCGGCCGGACTTGCGGCCTGCAGCGTCGATGCCGTGACCAATTCGCTCGATGACCCGCTGACCTACAGCGGCGATCTGTTCGATGAAAACGACCCGCTGCGTCTGGACAACCCGCTGCCGGGCCTGGCTGTTCCAGCAACCGGCACGCATATCGCCTTTATTGATTTCACCTGCACGGTCGATGGTGCTGTCCAACCCGAGGAGGTCTTTACCAACTTTGCTCTCGGTGCCTACACTTCAGAGCCCGGCGGGCCGGAGTTTCCGCCGATAGACGATGAGGCCGATATCGAAGTGGCCTCGGTCGATCTGGAAAAATCGCTGGTGGCCAGCTCCGAAGACCATACCAGCGACAGCGCCACTCCACCGCGCCTGGCCATCGGCGAGATTGCCCGTTACCGCCTGGCAACCCGCATTCCACGTTCCACCATGCCGGGCTTTGCAATCGAAGATCATCTGCCGGCGGGCATGCAGTTCCTCAATGACGGTACGGCCAGGCTGGGCTTTGTGTCGGCCAGCGGCGGCAGTATTTCCTCTTCTACCCTGAGCGGTGCGGGTCTGAACATTGCCGGCACCGATCCCGACGTTGAGCCGACTTTTGTCATTCCATCCTCCGCCATTTCGCCGGCCAGCTTCGGCAGCGGCACCAATCCGGTGTTCAGCCTCGGCGAGATTGTCAACAGCGAGAGCGGCGACAACGATGAATGGATCGTGCTCGAGTTCAACGCGCTGGTGCTCAATATCACCGACAACAGCGCCGGCACGGAGCGCAATAATTCTTTCCAGGTGCGCGTTGACGGCAGCCAGATTGGCGACAATTCCAACAGCCAGACCGTGCGCCTGGTCGAGCCGAGTATCAGTATCAGCAAGTCGGCCGATCCGACCAGTGGTGAAGCCGGTACGGTGATCAACTACCACCTTGTTGTGCAGGCGGCCAGCGGCCCCAATCAGGCTGATGCCTTTGACGTTGTGGTGGTTGACAACTTGCCGGCCGGCGTTGAACTTACTGCTCTCACTCCGCCTGGTTCGGAGGCTTGTAGCAGTCTGGAAGAGTATTCCGTTGATTCGAACTTGATTACAATCAGATTTTCGGAATTGCCTGCCGGCTGCACCGTAAACATCCACTATCAGGCCACGCTGGCCTATAGCGTGAACCCCGGCAGCGTGGTGGAAAATAACGCCTTTGTGGGCTGGAGCTCGCTGCCGGGCACCGGAACATCAGGCAATCCGACCGGTTCAACCACGCCGGGCGGCACGGGTGATGAAAACGGCGAGCGCGATTACGACAACAACGCCAGCGCTCAGGTGGGCGTGGTCGATGTGACGCCTGCCAAGCAGCTTGTAGCGACCTCCGAGGGTCATACCGCCGATGGCAACCTGGCTATTGGCGAGGTCGCCACCTACCGCCTGATCGTTGATCTGCCGCAGGGCACATCACCCGACTTTGCCATCATCGACCAGCTTGATACCGGCCTGGCTTACCTGCCCGACAGCGCCCGCCTGGCCTTTGTCAGCAATGGCGACGGCATCAGTTCAGATGACGCTGGCATCGGAGGTTTGCCGCAGATTATCGGCAATGATCCGAACGTCACGCCCACCTTTGACCTGCCTGCAGCCAATGTCGCCGTCAGCGGCACCGAGCTGCGCTTTGATCTGGGCAGCTTGAGCAACGCCGATGACGATACCGATAGCGAGTACGTGGTTATCGAATTCGATGCCCTGCTGCTCAATATTGCCGGCAATCAGGCCGGCGAGGTGCGCAACAACCAGTTCACGGTCGAGATCGACGGTGAGCAAAACGGCGATCCGTCCAATAGCGTCCCGGTCACGGTGGTCGAGCCCTCGCTGGACAGCCTGAGCAAGACGGCCAGCCCGGAATCCGGTGAGGCCGGTGACGAGATCGAATTCACCGTTGCCTTTGCCATGTCGAGCGGAACCGCCAGTTCGGATGCTTTCGAGCTGCAGGTCGAAGATGATCTGCCCGCCCAGATGGCGCTTGATCTGGGCAGTGTTGATGTCGAGTACACCGGCTGTGCGCCGACACCGCTGCATACTGACAGCTCCAGCGGCAATCAGGTCGAGCTGAACTTTGACCATGTGCCGACCGGCTGCTCGGTCGAAATCAGCTATACCGCCGAGCTGCTGATCGACGTCAACCCCGGCCAGCCGCTGGAAAATACCGCCAATCTGAACTGGACCTCGCTTTCCGGCAGCGGTGCCGCCACGCCGGGTAATCCGGGCGATGAAGACGGCGAGCGCACCGGCGAGGGTGGTGTCAACGATTACTTCGATTCGGCCAGCGCGGATGTTGATATTGATGCAGTGGTGTTGACCAAGAACGCTATTTTCGGCAATGATCCGGCCACCACCCTGCCCAATGCCGCCATTGGTGAAGAGATCACCTATGAGCTGGTTGTCACCATGCCTTTGGGTACGACACCGACCGTCACCCTGCGTGATCAGGTGCCGCACGATGCTACTGGCGTCATGGAGCTGCTCTCGGCTCAGGTGACCAGCGTTGGCAGCAACCTGAATGTGCAGTACCCCACTGGCAATCCGGTATTCCAAAATCTGCGCCTGACCGGCAATGGACTGTGGGATACGGTTGATTTTGGCTTCGGTCAGGTCATCAATGATCCCGATACCCATACCGGCATCAGCGCCGAGAGTCAGATCACCATCGAGGTGGTCGCTCGAGTCAACGACCTGTCGGCCAATGCCAGCGGCGATGTGCTGACCAACACGGCTACGGTGCAGTTCGGGCCGGATTTGACCGTTTCGGACAGCGCCGATATCACCCTGGTCGAGCCAACTCTCAATATCGACAAGAGCGGTGACATGACATCGGGTGAGGCCGGTGACCTGGTTGAATTCAGCGTGGAGATCAGCCATGCCGGCAGCTCGACTGCCGATGCCCAGAACGTCCGGTTCTTCGATGATCTGATTGCAGCCCAGCTCGTTTATCAGCCAGGCACTCTGGATGTGACCGGCTACACCACTGACATGACCACTGACGATGCCGACGGCAGGATTCGGGTGAGCTGGGACGATCTGCCGTTGGGCGAAACGGCCACGATTACCTATATGGCCGTGCTCCATGACGATGTGCAAACCGGCACCACAATCACCAATACCGGCGAGGTTGTATGGACCAGCATGGTTGACCTCCCCGCGCCGGAATCCAGAGGCTATGGCAACGAAGATCCTCACGACATCGTGATCTCCGAACCGGGCGTGGACAAGTTTGTTTATGCGACCAGCGAGCCATCCACAGACAACCCGAACCTGACGATCGGTGAGCAAGTCACCTGGCGCATCAATGTCAGCTTCCCCCAGGGCGTCACACCCAATGCGGTGTTTACCGATACCCTGCCGCAGAGCAATGATTTCACCTATGTCAGCAGCCGGATTGTGTCCATTGGCTCCAATCTGGGCACCACTGGCATCGCGGCAGGCGATTCCGGAACCCATGATGCCGGCAACCGCACGGTGAGCTGGGCGCTGGGTACGGTCAACAACCCGCCCACCAGCGACCCGACAGCCGATCAGCAGATCGTGTTTGAAGTCGTCGCCGTGGTAGCCGATACAGCTGCTAACGTCGGCGGGGACAACGCCACCAATACCGCCAGCCTGAACGCCGACAGTCTGGATAATCCGATTCAGGACAGTGACACGGTTAATCTGGTCGAGCCACGGCTCAACATCACCAAGACGGTTGCCGACCCGACCAGCGGCATTGTTGAAGCCGGTGATACGGTGAGCTATGAACTGGCCATCAGCCACACCGGCCAGTCCAGCGCAGACGCCTTCTCGCTGGTCTTTGAAGACAGCCTGCCGGACGAGTTCAACTGGCTGGCGGTGGTCAGCGATGACTGCTCCAGCACGGTGAGCGTGGACGATTCTGACGTAGCCAAGATTATTTTCGAGCTCGACGAGCTGACCCTGGCCGAAGGCGGCTGCACCATCAGCTACCAGGTCGAAGTGTCCATTCTGGCCGAGGCCGGCGTCAGCTACACCAATACAGTGCTGGGTCAGTACGATTCCACTCCGGATTACGAAGCTGGCGAAACTCGCCGTCGCACTCCCGGAAGCTCGGCCACGGTGATTATGGACGCACCGTCGCTGGTCAAGATCAGCTCCGATCACAGCCTGGCTGACACTGAGTCGGAGCAGTACGATCCAACCCTCTATGACCTGGCCATCGGCGAGCTGATTACCTGGCAGATCGACGTGGTCGTACCACCTGGCGCGGCACTCAATGCCGCAGTGACCGATTATCTGCCCGACGATGAGGCGACCGGTCTGGTTCACGCCGAAGCCGCGCAGGTCTCTTCAATCGGCACCGGAGTTGTTTTCAACCAGCCCTCGCCCGACGTAATTGATATTCTCGACCTCAATGGCGACGGCTATAACGACACGGTGACCTTCAATTTCGGCACCATCATTGCCCAGCCCGGTACGCCCGCCGAAGCGCGCACGATCACCCTGTCCGTTACCGGCCGCATTGCTGATGTGCCGGGTAACGTCGATGGCCTGGTACTGACCAACGAAGTCGAGTTCGACTGGAACGGCAATCCGGACGATCCGCTGTGGGACTCCGACGATATCGAAGTGGTCGAGCCGGATCTGGAGCTTAGCAAGAGCATGACGCCGCAGGGTAACGGCGTGGTCCGCGTTGCCCTGACTATCGAAAACAACGGCAGCGGCCCGGCCTACATGGTGTCGATCAGCGATGTGCTCAGCGATGTCGACTGGAATCTGGGCAGCTATTCTCCGATCAACGTGCCGAGCGGCTACAGTCTGGACAGCGATCTCTCCGGCAATGAACTGACGGTCGAATTCAGCTCGGGCAATGACAATGTGGCCCTGATGCCGAACACCAGTCGTACAGCCTCGTTCGACATCAGTCTGGCCAACAATCCGCCGCTGCCGGCCCCCGACGGCAACAACCCGGTGGTCAACCTGGCTGATCTGGACGCGGGCTGTTCCTATCCGGTGGCATGCGATCAGCCCAATCCGGGTGACAATATCGGTCGCCCGGTCGATCCGGACGATGCCGAGGACACGCTGGGCTTCCCGGAACTCGAACTGAACAAGTCAGTGGCGCTGTTCAATGATGCCGACGGCTCCGGCGATATCTCGCCCGGCGATGTGCTGCGCTACACCCTGGTGCTGGAAAACTCCGGCTTCAACGAGGCTACCGCTGTCATCATCAGCGACACACCCGATGTCAATAGCCCGCTGCTGGCTGGCAGTGTGACTACCAGCCAGGGCAGCGTGATTTTGGGCAATGTCGCTGGCGACAGCACGGTTGAAGTCAGCGCCGGCACACTGGCAGCAGGTGACAGCGTGACCGTGACTTACGACGTGACCATTGCCAATCCCTTCCCGGCCGGTGTTGAAGCAATCAGCAACCAGGCCGTGGCCAGCTCCCATGAGCTGCCAGACGAGGATGACGAAGTAGACACGCCGGTCAATGCCGTACCCGATCTGGTCCTGACCAAGGACGACGGCGGCGTAACGGCCGTACCCGGCGGCACTGTGGTCTATACCCTGAGCTATGAAAACATCGGCAACCAGAATGCCACCGGCGTGTTCCTGGAAGATGAGGTGCCGGCCAACACCAGCTTCAATGCCGCCGCCAGCACGGCCGGCTGGAGCTGTACGCCAGACAACAGCGCCGGCTCAACTTGTACGCTGATGATCGGCAACCTGTCCGCCGGCGACAGCGGCAGCGTGGCATTTGCCGTTGATCTGGACAACCCGCTGCCGCTGGGTGTTGACGAGCTGTACAACCTGGCCGTGGTCAGCGATGACGGCAGCAATTCGCCGACACCGATTACCGACGATGATGACGAAATCACACCGATCAATACCGACCCGGATCTGGCCATCAGCAAAACGCTGATTGCTGCCGATCCTGATCCGGCCGTGGTCGGCGGTGTACTGACGTACCAGATTGTTGCCGAGAATATCGGCAATATGACCCTGACCAATGTCGTTATCAGCGATCCGCTGGTTGATCCAATCAACCAGACCGCGGACTGCGTCTGGGACGGTACGGTGGGTACTTTGTTGGCGACTGAGTCGGTCAGCTGCACGGTCGAATACACCGTCAGCCAGGGCGATATGGACAGCGGCCAGGTGGTCAATACGGCCACCGCCGACAGCGACCAGACCGACCCGGTTGATGATGATGAAATCGTGGTTCTGGATCAGGATCCGGCGCTGGCCCTGATCAAGTCGGCCAGCCCGACCAGCTACACAAATGTTGGCGACATCATTGAATACAGCTTTGCGGTCGAAAACATCGGCAACGTCACCCTGACCGGGGTCGAGGTGGATGATTCGATGCTCGGCGGCTCGATTGCCTGTACGCCATCCACCCTGTTGCCCGGCGAGATAGCCAACTGCGGTCCAGTGTCCTACAGCGTGGTTCAGGCCGACATTAATCTCGGCCAGATCGTCAACACGGCAGAGGCCAATGGCCTGGATCCGAACCTTGATCCGGTGCAAAGCCCGCCGGATACGGAGACGGTGACCGGCCCGGCCGCTGAGCCCGAACTGGCCCTGATCAAGTCGGCCAGCCCGACCAGCTACGTAAATGTTGGCGACACCATCGAGTACAGCTTCGAGGTGAGCAATATCGGCAATGTCACCATCAGCAATATCGAGGTCGATGACCCGATGCTCGGTGGCGTGATTGCCTGTACACCGACAACGCTTGATCCGGGCGAGTCGGCCGTGTGCGGTCCGGTCAGCCATACCGTGACCCAGGACGATATTGACGCGGGTGAGATCACCAACCTGGCCGAAGCCAGCGGTGAAGACCCGAACAATACGCCGGTGTCGGATGACGACGAGGAAACGGTTGAAGGTCCGCCGGCCGCGCCGGCCATCGAGCTGGTCAAGCTGATTAGCGACGGCTCGCCGTATGCCAATGTGGGCGACGTGATCGAATATGAGCTGACTGCCACCAACACCGGCAACGTGACTTTGTTCGACGTCACCATCAGCGACCCGGATGCCACCATCGGTGCCTGTACGCCAAACCAGCCGGCCGAGCTTGCGCCGACCGAAACGCTGGTGTGCGTGGCCAGCTACACGGTCACTCAGGCCGATATCGACAACGGCGAGTACACCAATCTGGCCACGGTCGAGGCAATCGACCCGAACGATGATCCGGTCTCGGACGACGACGAAGCCACCGCTGACGGCCCGGCCGCCGACGGTGCCATCGAACTGGTCAAGACAGTCACCTCAGGCGCGCCGTATGCCAATGTGGGCGATGTTATCGAGTACGAGCTGACCGCCACCAACACCGGCAACGTCACCCTGTTCGATGTCACCATCAGCGATCCGCAGGCCGTCATCGGAAGCTGCCTCCCGGCCCAGCCGGCCGAGCTTGCGCCGACCGAAACACTGGTGTGTCAGGCCAGCTACACGGTCACCCAGGCCGATATCGACGCCGGTGAGTTCACCAACTTCGGCCAGGCCGAAGGTGTCGACCCGAACGACGATCCGGTCGAAGATGATGACGACGTCACCGTCCCCGGCCCGCTGGCCGATCCCGGTATCGAACTGGTCAAGACCATCACCGACGGTGCACCGTTCGAGAACGTGGGCGATGTCATCACCTACGAGCTGGTGGCCACCAACATCGGCAACGTCACGCTGTTCGATGTCGAGATCAGCGACATCGATGCCGTATTCGGTCTGTGCACGCCGCTGCAGCCAGCCACCCTGGCTCCGACCGAGACGCTGATCTGTGAGGCCAGCTACACGGTCACCCAGCTGGATGTGGACGCCGGCGAGTACACCAACGTGGCTCAGGTGATCGGCGAAGATCCGAACGGCACCGTGGTTGACGATGACGACGAAGCCTCGGCCACCGGCCCGGATGCCGCACCAGCCATTGAGGTCGAAAAGACGGCAGTCAGCGGCTCACCGTATGCCAATGTGGGTGATGTGATCGGTTACGAAATCACTGCCACCAACACCGGCAACGTGACCCTGTTCGACGTTGAAATCAGCGACCCGCAGGCCGTCATTGGCAGCTGTACGCCGGCCCAGCCGACCTCGCTCAACCCGACCCAGAGCCTGGTATGTGAAGCCAGCTACACCGTCACCCAGGACGATATCGACGCCGGCGCCTTCACCAACCTGGCCGAAGCCAGCGGTGAAGACCCGAACAATACGCCGGTGTCGGATGACGACGAGGAAACGGTTGAAGGTCCGCCGGCCGCGCCGGCCATCGAGCTGGTCAAGCTGATTAGCGACGGCTCGCCGTATGCCAATGTGGGCGACGTGATCGAATATGAGCTGACTGCCACCAACACCGGCAACGTGACTTTGTTCGACGTCACCATCAGCGACCCGGATGCCACCATCGGTGCCTGTACGCCAAACCAGCCGGCCGAGCTTGCGCCGACCGAAACGCTGGTGTGCGTGGCCAGCTACACGGTCACTCAGGCCGATATCGACAACGGCGAGTACACCAATCTGGCCACGGTCGAGGCAATCGACCCGAACGATGATCCGGTCTCGGACGACGACGAAGCCACCGCTGACGGCCCGGCCGCCGACGGTGCCATCGAACTGGTCAAGACAGTCACCTCAGGCGCGCCGTATGCCAATGTGGGCGATGTTATCGAGTACGAGCTGACCGCCACCAACACCGGCAACGTCACCCTGTTCGATGTCACCATCAGCGATCCGCAGGCCGTCATCGGAAGCTGCCTCCCGGCCCAGCCGGCCGAGCTTGCGCCGACCGAAACACTGGTGTGTCAGGCCAGCTACACGGTCACCCAGGCCGATATCGACGCCGGTGAGTTCACCAACTTCGGCCAGGCCGAAGGTGTCGACCCGAACGACGATCCGGTCGAAGATGATGACGACGTCACCGTCCCCGGCCCGATCGCCGCGCCGGCCATTGAAGTGGTCAAGGTGATTACCGACGGCTCACCGTATGCCAACGTGGGTGATGTGATCAGCTACGAGATCACCGCCACCAATACCGGCAACGTGACCCTGTTCGATGTCGAGATCAGCGACCCGGTCGCCGAGCTTGGAAACTGTGTTCCGGACCAGCCGGCCACGCTCAGCCCGAGTGCGAGCCTGGTGTGCGAAGCCAGCTACACGGTCACTCAGGCGGATATCGACGCCGGCTCCTTCATCAACCAGGCCCGCGCCGAAGGCGTTGATCCGAACGATGATCCGGTGGCTGACGAAGACGATGTCGAGGCCGCTGGCCCGGCGCCTGCACCGGCCATTGAATTGGTCAAGCTGGTGACCGACGGTTCACCCTACGCCAGCATTGGTGATGTCATCGCCTACGAGCTGACCGCCACCAATATCGGCAACGTGACCCTGTTCGATGTGGCTATCAGCGATCCGGATGCCGTCATCGGTACTTGTGATCCGGCTCAGCCGGCCGAACTGGCTCCGACCGAGACGCTGGTGTGTCAGGCCAGCTACACGGTCACACAGGCTGAAATCGATGCCGGAGAGTTCATCAATATGGCCAGCGTCGTCGGCGAGGATCCGTCAGGCACTGAAGTCAGCGACAGCGACCAGGCCAGCGCCGTTTCCGTTCCGGCGCAGCCGGCGATCGAGCTGGTCAAGGATGCCGACACTGTCGGTCCGGTCTGGGCGGGTGATGAGATCAACTACACCATCACCGTGACCAACATCGGCAGCGTCACCCTGGATGATGTTGAGGTGGCCGATGACATGATTGATCTGAGCTGCACCCCGGCCCAGCCGGCCAGCCTGGCACCCGACGAGATCATGGTCTGTACCGGCACTTACACGGTTCGGGAGGCTGATCTTGGTCCGCCACTGGTCAATCAGGCCAGCGTGATCGGTTACCCGCCTGCCGATGAGCCGGTCATTAGCGACGATGAAGTCCAGGTTTCGACCCGAGCACCGCTGCCGGTACCGGCCATTGGCCTGCCCGGTGTGCTGGTGATGATCGTGCTGTTCGGCCTGATGGGCCTGCGCAGCCGTCGCGGCCAGGGACCGGTCCGAAGCAGCTAAGTTCGGATTGCAGCATGGCCCGTCGGGGGCGTTGCCCCGACCTACGATCCTTTACCGAAATCGTAGGTCGGGGTGACATCCCCGACGGACCATGTTTCAGCCTTCGACATAAATTCGATACCGTTCCGTTTATTCTGCCTGGGAGATAGCAAACGCCCAGCGCTATACTGTCCGGCATGGTTAAGTCCAGACCCCCTCCGCGCGACGAAAGCAAGCGCAAATCCACAAATCACGCTCCGGCCGGGCGACGCGCCATAGTGCTGCTCTCCGGCGGCCTGGACTCCGCCACAGTGCTGGCGATTGCGGCCGACGCCGGCTTTGAATGCCATAGCCTGGCGATTGACTACGGCCAGCGTCATCGCGTTGAGCTGGAATATGCCGCCGGGCTGTCCAAACGTCTCGGTGCCCGGTCGCATCAACAGGTGGCCGTGGATCTGCGGGCCATCGGCGGCTCGGCCCTGACCGATGACATTCCGGTGCCCGAGCAGGCTTCCGACGATATTCCAGTCACTTATGTACCGGCCCGCAATACTCTGATGCTGTCGCTGGCGCTTGGGCATGCCGAGGTGATCGAGGCCCAGCACCTGTTTATCGGTGTCAACGCGGTCGATTACTCCGGCTACCCGGACTGCCGGCCGCAGTTTGTCGCAGCCTTCGAAGCACTGGCGCGGGTGGCAACCCGGGCTGGAATCGAGGGTGAAGCGCTGCGCGTACACGCGCCGCTGATTCATCTATCGAAAGCTGACATCATTCGCCGCGGCCTGGAGTTGGGCCTGGATTATTCGCTCACCGTATCCTGCTATCAGGCTGATGAGGCCGGCCGCGCCTGCGGGCGCTGCGATTCCTGCCGACTGCGCCAGGCCGGTTTTCGCACCGCTGGCGCTGACGACCCGACCCGGTATGCCTGAAGATCGAAACCTTTGAATCGCAAAGGCGCAATCTGCGGCTTCAGTGGTTTAAAGGTGGGCATGGCTGAAAATTCATGGATCATCAGAACGGCATCAACGAGGCCCCGAAGACCATGAAAGTCGCGCAAAGAGCACAGCCATCGGGTAAGGTAGTTCCAACCTTTGATATCTGACCAAAGCGGCAGGGAATGGACGGCGGCCTGAATCTCAGCAGCGACATGATTCTCGTGCTCATGCTGCTGGGTTTGACAGTCGTGCTGTTCATTTTCGAGCTGGTGCGCCTGGACGTTGCCGCTATCTGCATCCTGGTGCTGGTCGGTCTGCTGGGCCTGGTACCGGGCGATCAGGTGTTTGCCGGCTTTGCCTCGAATGCCGTTATTGCCGTCATTGCGGTGATGATTCTTGGCGCCGGCCTGGATCGGACCGGCGTGATGAACACCGTATCCACCTTCATCGTCCGCGCCGGTGGGCCGTCGGAATCCCGGATTCGCGGCCTGATTTCTGCCACCGTTGCCCTGCTGTCGAGCTTTATGCAGAACGTCGGCGCCACTGCCCTGTTCATGCCGGTGGTCAGTCGCGTTTCGGCCCGTCTGGACCTGCCGCTGTCGCGTCTGCTGATGCCGATGGGGTTTTCGGTGATGGTCGGCGGCACCCTGACGATGGTCGGTTCATCCCCGCTGATTCTGCTCAATGACCTGATCCAGACTTCGAACCGTTCGCTGCCGCCGGGTGCCGAGACGATTCAGCCCTTTCAACTGTTTGATGTAACCCCGGCGGGCCTGGCCCTGCTGCTCATGACGCTGGTGTTCTTCCAGTTGCTTGGGCGGACCCTGTTGCCGCGCGCCGCGCGCAAGCGGCCAGCCTCTCCGTCGCGTACCAAGCACTATTTCAAGGAAACCTACGGAATCGAGGGCGATGTTCACGAAGTGCTGGTGACGGTCGATTCACCGCTGGTCGGGATGCGCATTGTTGAAGCCGAGAATCTGCCCGGCGCGCCGCTGCTGCTGGCTATCCAGAGCACCGATCAGCCACGCCTGGCGCCGCCGTCTGACGAGATGATTTGGGTTGGCACGGTGCTCGGCGTGATGGGCTCGCGCAAGCAGGTCGGCGAGTTTGCTCTGGCCAATGACCTGCGCCTGCAGCCGCGTCTGCGCACCTTCGGCAGTCTGTTCAATCCGACCCGCGCCGGGATCGCCGAGGTGGTCATCCCACCGGGATCACGGCTGGTCGGCAAGACGATCGGCGAAGCCCGCCTGCGTTCGCGCGTCGGTATTTCGGTGCTGGCCATCAACCGGCGTAATGAAATCATCCGTCGTGACCTGCGTGAAGAAACGCTGCAGACGGGTGACAGCCTGGTCAGCCACTCCACCTGGCGTGATCTGGCCAGTCTCGCTCGCGAGAAAGACTTCATCGTGGTCACGGATATTCCCAAAGAAGAGCAGCGGCCGCAAAAGGTGGTTCATGCAGTGGGGTTTTTCGGGCTGAGCCTGTTTCTTATCCTGTTTACCGGATTCTCTTTGCCGGTGGCACTGATGGCCGGCGCCGTGGGCATGGTGCTGACCGGTGTGCTGAGCATGGATGAGGCCTACCAGGCGGTGAGCTGGAAGTCGGTGTTTCTGATGGCCGGGCTCATTCCCCTGGGTATTGCCATGGAAGTTACCGGCACAGCGGCCTGGCTGGTCCAGCAAATGATGGCCGTGCTCGGTGACGTATCCGAGATCCATATCCAGATTGCCCTGGCAATCATGACGACCGCGTTCACTTTGGTGATGTCGAACGTCGGGGCAACCGTTTTGCTGGTGCCAATCGGGATCAATATTGCGTTGGCCACGGGCGGCAATCCGGCGCTGTATGCGCTGCTGGTCGCCATCATGGCGTCCAACGCGTTCATCCTGCCCACCCATCCGGTCAACGCCCTGATCATGGGCCCCGGCGGCTACCGGGTGGCCGATTTTATTCGCGTCGGCGGAGTTTTTTCGCTGCTCTATATCATCGTGACCCTGACCGTACTCAACCTGATGTTTTGAGGGCCGGATAGAGACCAGCGGGCAGCTCCAGAACTGCCCTTGGCCCTTAATTCAGGTACTGATTGAGTATCTGCTGGTGGCGGCCGTTGGCGCGCAGTTCGCTCAAGGCCTGGTCGAAGCGCTCGACCGTCGCTGCCGTCGTGCTTTCGCGGCTGAACATCAGGCGAACGTTGCCGTTATAAAGCTCGGCATCCAGCGGCTCGATGCTCTGGCCCCAGTCGCGGCGATGGCCGATGCTGGTGGCAACGAAGGGATCTTCTATGAAGCCGTCGATGCTGTAGTCCATCAGGTTCAGGAAGTTGAGTTCACCAACTGCCGCTTCAACCAGCTGCTCACGCCAGCGCGGCTCGGCAAGCGTAGCCGACACCTCCTCACCGTAGATGTAGCCTTGAGTCAGCCCGAGGCGGAAACCCTCATTGAGCAGTTCGTCGAGCGTCATGTCGGCCCAGCGCTCCCGCTCATCGGAGCGCACGAAAATCCGGAAGGACTCCTGGCGATAGGGTTCCGAAAAGCGTGCAAACTCCTCGCGTTCGCTGGTCAGGGTGGCGGCTAGCAGCAGATCCAGGTCACCGCTGCGGATCAGCTGCAGCAGGCTCGCCCAGCTACCTTGCATGTACTCAAGTTGGCAGTCGGCCAGGTCGGCCATGGCCGCAAGCAAATCGATATCGAGACCCTGCACATGACCGCCTACCGGTGCGTAGTGATAGGGTTCCCAAGGGTCCCAGCCGACCAGCAACTGGCAGTCCGGCTCGGCCGGTTCAGATGCTGCGATCGACTCGCTGGTGGCCTCTTCGACAAGCAATTCGCGCTCAGGCGTGGCGGGGGCGGAGGGCGGAGCCGGGGACTGGTCCTGGCCGCAGGCGGCCAGCAACAAAGCCAGAGAAAGCAGCAAAATCAGATTTCGCAGGCTGTTCATCGCTCACTCCTTTAATTGCAGATATGAGCTTCACTCTAGCGCAAGCGGGCGGATGGAACAATCTGACGCTTTCGCGGCGGGCCCTGCTATGCTGGAGTAATCAAATAAATTGCCTGCTCCCGTTCGAGCAGCTGCACGGCTCGCAGTTCGTCATTTACGCAGGGTCCGGAGACACAGCGACTGCTCTTCGGGTCGAACACGGCGCCGTGATGGGCGCACACCAGGCGGTTTTGATCGTCGCTCAAAAAACGGTCGGGTGCGAAATTGAGCGGTCGGCCCTGATGAGGGCAGGTATTGAACCAGGCCCGGGCCTGGCCGTCAATACGGGTGCCGATGAACCATTCAAGCTGGCCGTCAAGCTCGATCGACAGCTCGCGGTAGCGACCTTCGGTCAATTCTTCGGCTGGACACAGGAACACGGGGCTATTCACAGGGTCTGAACTCTTATGCAACCATCCTGGCAACGATTCTATCAGCCGCCGACCAATCCGCTGGCCCGTCTGGGCATGGCGTTGCTCGGTATTGGCATACTGGCGCTGAGCTTTGTGCTCGGCCTTGTTTTTCTGGCGGTCGCCGTCGGTCTGACCCTGATCGGCTTTGTGGTTTTAAGCGTGCGCCGCTGGCTTGGCCGCCGACGCTCAGGCCCAAACGATCCGCACCGACCGATTGACGCGGAGTACCGCGTAATTGACCGCAGCGAAGATCGTTGAATCAACCGTAAGCCGATTTACGTCGTGAGCGCGTGGCTGACAGTGGTAGCCGGAGCGCAGGAATCGCAGGAAGCGCAGTGCACATGCTTGTACATGAGCATTCCGAGCGCTGCCGGACGACGTCCGGCGCGTGCTCACGACCTAAATCAGCCAATTCCGAACAGCAGCATGGCCGCCAGTACCACGGCCACCCACAGCGCCATCACGCTGACCGGTCGGGTGCGGCCGGCCTGGCGCTCGCGGCCGGTAAAAAGCTGGGCTGCGCCCTGGCTGATGCGGGCAAATTGCTCAAACAACCGCTCCGTGGCAAGGGCCGTGCCCTCGACGGCCATTGGCAGCAGGCGCCGATAAATCCAGTCGCTGTCGAGATTGGTCGAGCGCAGTTCCGGCGGGTAGATGCCGGTGCGCATCAGCACCGTGAAGGCCAGTGCCGAGAACATCAGGAGCTGGGTCTGGCTGAGTACGTGGCCGGCCGTGTAGGGCTGATAATCGACCGCGTGGGGCAGGATGGCGTAGAGCAGGCCCGGAAAGACTCCGATGCCGATGCACATTGCGGCAGTAATGCCCATGGCCAGCAGCATGTTGAGCGGCGCTTCCTTGCAGCGAATGCCCGAGTCGTGGTTGAAGAAGGCAAAGAACGGCACCTTGATTCCAGAGTGGTGGAACACGCCGGCCGAGGCAAAGATCAGCACCAGCCAGATCAGCCACAGGCCCTGCAGGCCGGCGGCACTCAGGATCAGCGATTTGCTGACAAAGCCGGAAAACAGCGGAAAGGCCGAAATCGAGGCCGCCCCGATCACGCAGAACACCATCGTCCACGGCATCGACTTGTACAGTCCGCCCAGCTCGGAGCCCTTGACCGTGCCGGCGCGGTACAGCACAGCACCCATCGACATGAACAGCAGCGCCTTGTAGAGAATATGGGTGAAAGCGTGCGCGGCCGTGCCGTTCAACGCCAGCTCGGTGCCGATGCCAATGCCGACCACCATGAAGCCGAGCTGGTTGTTGAGGCTGTAGGCCAGCACCCGGCGCAGATCGTTTTCGATTACCGCATAAAAGATCGGGAAGGCGGTCATCAGCGCACCGATCGGAATCAGAATTTCGGTGCCGGCATAGCCCCGCGCCAAGGCGTAGATGGCCAGCTTGGTGGTGAAGGCCGACAGCGCCACCGTGCCGGTCGGGCTGGCTGCCGGGTAGGCGTCCTGCAACCAGTTGTGGAAGAAGGGAAAAGCAGCCTTGATGCCGAAGGCGAAGAAAATCAGCCAGCCGCCGGGCGCATCCAGACCGAGGTGGCCGAACTCCAGTGAGCCGGTGGAATTGAAATACACCAGCGCGCCGGTCAGGAGCAAAAGGCCGGAGGACACCTGGATGATCAGATAGCGCATTCCGACCCGCCAGGCCTGAGGTCCGTTGGCCCAGATGATCAGCGTCGAGGCCAGCGCGGTGATTTCCCAGTAGATGAACAGCGTCAGCAGATCGCCGGCCAGGACGGCGGCCACGGCCGCGCCGGCGTAGACCAGGGTGGCCGAAGGTTCCAGGCGGCTGCGGTTGGCGAGCATGAACAGCCCGGTCAGGAAGGTGGCGATCAGAAAGATCAGGGCAAAGACAAAGCTCAGGCCGTCGAGCCGCAGCGGTGTCAGGGTGTAGCCGAACAGTTCGGTTTCGACAATCAGAGTTGCCGGCATCTGCACCAGCCAGATGCCGGCAATGACCGGCAAAATCAGTAGCAGCGCGCAGCGCAAGTGGTAGCTGAACAGCGGCAGCATCAGACCGCCGACGATCAGAATCCAGGCGGGGTTGGCAAACCAGGCGGCCATCTAGCGCTCGTCCTCTGCCGAAGGTTGGCCGGGCGGTGTGTCATCGTAATACGCTTCCGGGCGCATCACCAGTCGGCGCAGGCCCTTGGCCGCGAGCACCAGACCGACGCAGGCAAGAAAGCCGTACCAGGCGTAGAAACCCCACCATCCGGCGAACTGGAAATATTCCTGGCGGTCGATGACGAAATCAAGCAGCGCCACCACCGCACAGGCGATGTACAGGCCGTAGACAATGCGGTTGATGTTTTTTGGCTGTTCAACCCAGCCTTTGCCGACATCCTTGGGCGTGTTCATGGCAGGCCTCCGTCGAGCACCATGGCGGCCAGCTTGAAGACCAGGTCCGACCGGAAAAAGAAGAAAATGCACAGCCCCGAGCTCAGCAGCATGGCGGCCACCATCGGCCAGGGTGCCTCGCGGATTCGGTCACTGGGCGTGTCGTCATCCGGCGGCAGCAAAAAGGCCCGCGCCGGGATGATCAGCAGGTAGGCGATATTGAGCAACGAGCTGATCAGCAGGGTGCCGGCGAGCACCAACTGACCGGCGTCGAGCGTGCCCAGCAGCAAGTACCATTTCGACCACATACCAGCGGCGAGCGGCAGGCCGATGATGCTCAGCGTGGCCACGGCAAAGGCGGCAAAGGTCAGCGGCATTGCCCGACCCAGGCCGTTGAGCTCACTGACCCTGGTGCGATTGTGTGCGACCTGGATGGCACCGGCGGCAAAAAACAGGGTGATCTTGGCCGTGGCGTGGAAAGCGAGCTGCATGATTGCGCCAACCACCGCCAGCGGCGCGGCCACCAGCACACCGAGTACGACATAGCTGAGCTGGGCAATCGTGGAATAGGCCAGCCGCGCTTTCAGATCATCCTTGCGCAGGGCAATAATCGAGGCGGCGACGATGGTGAAGCCGGCCACCCAGGCGATCCACAGGGCGATAAATGCGGCTAACAACCAGCCAGCAGCGGGTAGACGACTAAAGTGCGCACGATAGAAACCGATAAAGATCATCACAAAGGTGCCGAGACAAAGGATGAAAAGCTCGTTCTCGTGCATAGCGGATTCCAGTTGAACGACGAGATGTTTATTCGACCCCACAAACCCGGTAGAAGTCGGCAGAGATGCTGCCTTAAGGGCCGAAAGCCAGTTTTATTGTTGTTCTCTTGTCGATATTGTCACGGATCGACTCCGGTTATTTGGCACCAACCGACACACCAAACTGATAACGCATTAAATAATATCAACCTAGCACACGAGTGAATAATTACAAACTGTACCCGCCCCGATCTGCCGAACGGCAGAAAAAAGAAAGGCACCGAATAAAGGTGCCTTAAGAGAGGAAGGAGAAGGAATAAGAAGGAGACTTACTGCTCGACGAACGCGCGCTCGATTACGTAGTGTCCGGCGTCGCCGTGACGCACTTCCTGGAAGCCGAAATCATTGAGGATATGACAGGTCTCCTTCAGCATGGAGGGGCTGCCACACAGCATAAAGCGATCGTCTTCTGTATTGACCGGCGGCAAACCTACATCGGCCGCCAGCTTGCCCGAAACCAGAAGGTCCGTTAAGCGCCCTTGGTTGCGGAAAGGTTCGCGGGTCACCGTGGGATAATAAATCAGCTTGTCGCGCACCAGCTCACCCAAAAACTCATC